>CAYUYI010000148.1:0-5752 GCA_964448995.1 uncultured Propionivibrio sp.
GTGATGGTCAGCACCGACTGGGTATGCAGCGCGTCGCGGTAGGTCGGATGCTGGCGCAGCTTTTCCATGAAACTCTTGACCACCTTGGCGGCAATCTGGTCGACACGGTCGTCGTCATTGCCGAAGGCCGGATACTCGCCGTCGATCTGGTAATCCACCGCCAGGCCCGATTCATCGCGAATGACATGCACCTTGGCGTACTTGATCGCCGACAGCGAATCAGCCACCACCGAGACCCCGGCAACGCCGCAGGCCATGGTACGCAGGATGTGCATGTCGTGCAGCGCCATCTCGATACGCTCATAGGCGTAACGGTCGTGCATGTAGTGGATGACATTCAGTGCGTTCACATACGTCCCGGCCAGCCAGTCCATCATGTGCTCGAAACGCTCCATCACTTCCTCGTAATTGAGGACGTTGGCGGTGATCGGCGCGAACGGGGTGGTGACTTGTTTGCCGCTGATTTCGTCACGGCCACCGTTGATCGCGTACAGCAGCGTCTTGGCGAGGTTGACACGGGCGCCGAAGAACTGCATCTGCTTGCCGGTCCGCATCGCCGACACACAGCAGGCGATCGAGTAGTCGTCGCCCCAATACTGACGCATCAGGTCGTCGTTTTCATACTGGATCGAGCTGGTTTCGATCGACTGCAAGGCGCAGTAGTCCTTGAAGCCCTGCGGCAGCAGGTGCGACCAGAGCACGGTCAGGTTCGGCTCGGGGGCCGGGCCGAGCGTCGTCAGCGTATGCAGGAAGCGGAAGCTGTTCTTCGTCACCAGCGGACGGCCATCGATGCCGACGCCACCAATGGCTTCGGTCACCCAGGTCGGGTCGCCAGAGAACAGCGAGTTGTAGTCATGCGTCCGCAGGAAACGCACCATGCGCAGCTTGATGACCAGGTCGTCCACCAGTTCCTGGGCTTCCGCTTCGGTCATCAGACCTTCCTGGATGTCGCGTTCGATGTAGATGTCGAGGAACGTGCTGACGCGGCCGATCGACATGGCGGCGCCGTTCTGCTCCTTGATCGCGGCCAGATAGCCGAAATAGGTCCACTGGATCGCTTCGTGCGCATTGCGCGCCGGCTTCGAAATGTCGAAACCATAGCTCTTGGCCATCTGGCGCAGTTCTTCCAGCGCCATCAACTGACGCGACAGTTCTTCGCGCAGGCGGATGGTTTCTTCCTTGATGACGTCGAGACGAAGCTCATGCTTCTGGGCCTTCTTGTCTGCGACCAGGAAGTCCAGACCGTAGAGGGCGACACGGCGGTAGTCGCCGATGATGCGGCCGCGGCCATAGGCATCGGGCAAACCGGTGATGATGCCGGAACCGCGGGCACGCAGCATGTCTTCGGTGTAGGCGTCGAACACGCCCTGATTGTGTGTGCGGCGGTATTCGCTGAACACACGCTCGATTTCTGGATCGATCTTGTAGCCGTATTCTTCGAGCGCCTGGGCGGCCATGCGGATGCCGCCAAACGGCATCATCGCCCGCTTCAGCGGCTTGTCGGTCTGCAGACCGACAATCTTTTCGCGTTTCTGATCAATATAGCCGGGCGCATGCGTGGCGATATTGCCGACGACGTGGGTATCGGCATCGATGACGCCACCCTTGGCGATTTCCTGCTGGTAGAGCTCAAGCACCTGATTCCAGACATTCACCGTGCGCTCGGTCGCCGCGGCGAGGAACGAACAGTCACCGAGATACGGCGTGTAATTGCGGTGAATGAAGTCGCGAACGTTGACTTCCTTCGCCCAGAGTCCGCCCTCAAAGCCCTCCCAGGCGTTCTCGCGCACCGGCTTCATCTCGCCTTGCACGCCGGTTTCCGACGCGGGTGTTGCCTTGGCTTTGTCAGCCGCTTTCTTGCTCTTGGCCATAAATGCTCCTTGTTTCAGTTGAACTCGTTTGACTAATGTTGCACTTCTTCGGTGACGTGCCGGCTGATCTTCCGCGCGCTCATGCGCAGCGCAGTCGCCGGCTCCTCGACATCATCGATGGCAGCCTCTTCCGAAATCGACGGGCGGGAGGCATACCAATACCCCACCCCCATGAACAGCACGCCGCTAAACGTATTCCCCAGCGTCGACCACAGCAGGTTATGCATCCAGCCGGCCAGATTGACGTTCGGATCGCCAGCGCCCATCACGCCAATCGACAGGCCGGTCATGTTGGCCACACTGTGCTCGTAGCCGCTGGCAATGAAGCCGAGCAGACACCAGAAAATCAGGATGCACTTGGCCGCGTCGCTGGTCGTCCTGGCCGTCATCCACACCGCCAGGCAGACGAGCCAGTTGCACAACACGCCCTTGGCAAAAATCTGGAGCGCCGTTCCGTGCATTTTGTAGCCGACGATCTCATAAAGGACCGTGCCATTGATCAGGTTACCGCCACCGGCAACGATGAAGATCGAAGACACCAACAAGGCGCCGACCAGATTGCCGAGCCAGACGATCGCACACAGCCGGATCGAGTCGTTCAATCCCGTCCGCCCACGCAACCAGCCAAGTGCCATGTACATGGTATAACCGGTAAACAATTCCGAACCGGCGAAGATCACCAGCGTCAGCGAAATGCCGAAGCATGCCCCCATGATCAGTCGGCGGACCGAAGGCGGCACGTCGTTGCCGAGCGTGAAGATCAGGATGATGGCCAGACCGACATAGGCCCCGGCCATCATCGCGCCGACGAAAAATGCGCCGGGCGATTTTTTCTGGTACTTTACTTTCTTGGCCGCCAGGTCGGCGAACTTGTCGACTGTTTCGAGATACATCGGACCTACCCGAAGTCAATAAAATTAATATCGCATAGAGAAACATCGTTTCACAATGCGGAACGCGGTGCAGAAAATCCGCGTATTATATTCGACAAAGGCGTTCCAAACCAGCCCTCCCGATTTTGTCCGTTGTTCGGATGCCCCGTGTGTGGCGGCGTCGCCCCAAAACGCCCCATCAACCTGCCTTTCCGGGGTTTTCCCGCCGTGCTTGACAGGCTTTGCCCTATAATCACCGGACGGGAGCGGTATCGCCGGACAATCACAAAACCTACCATCCGATGGCGTCAAGCACGCAGCACATCAATCCGAAAAGACGGCTTTCCGTGGCCGCCGTCCTGCTGTCGTCCAGCCTTGCCGCCACCTCACTGGTCTGCGGCGAAGCCTTCGTTTTGCGCCTGTCGGCACTCTGTGAGCTTTCCCTCGAAGAGCTGTTGTCGATCCGGGTCCTCCCTGAAAACCTGGCAGAACGAACGTCACTGGCGACGCATTCGTTTTTCGCCCGCCCTCCGATTCACTTGTCAATTCAACACATTGACAGGAGGTCACCATGAAAACCCGCACCACGCTTTCCGTCACCCCGCTGCGGTTGCCCCGGGCTGTTTTCGCGGCGATCGCCGCGCTCACGCCACTCCACGGGTTCGCTGCCGGCGAGGACAAACTCAGCGACCTGGCCCTGGAAGACCTCCTGCGTGTGACGGTATCGAGCGTCACACGCTTCGAACAGCCGACCACCGAAGCGCCGGCAAGCGTCACCGTGATCGACAATGACGAATTGCGGCAGCACGGTTACCGTAATCTTGCCGAGGCGCTGGCCACGGTCCCAGGCGTTTATACCAGCGGCGACCGAAACTACACGTTTCTCGGTGTACGCGGGTTCAACCGCCCCGGCGACTACGGCACGCGTATCCTGCTGCTGACTGACGGCGCCCGGCGCAACGATCCGCTCTACGATCAGGCGCTGCTGGGCAACGAATCACCCGTCGAAATCGACTGGGTCAAACGCCTTGAATTTGTTTCCGGCCCGGCCTCGGCAATCTACGGCGCCAATGCCCTGTTCGGCACCGCCAATGCCGTCATGCTTGAAGGCGGTGATATCGATGGCACCCGCATCACGCTGGATGGCGGCACCTCCGCCACGCGACGCCTCAACGTCATGGCCGGGCAACGCCTCGAAGGCGACCGAGACTGGTTCGTCGGCTTCGCCGCCTACAAATCGCACGGTGAAGACCTGTATTTCAAGGACTTCGACAACGGCACGACCAACGGCCATGCCAACGGTCTCGACGGAGAGTCCTACCAAAAGGCCTATGCCAAATACCGCTGGGGCCATTGGCGGCTGACCGGCAACTACAGCTGGCGCGACAAAAACGATCCCGCCGCCAATTTCGGTACAACCTTCGGCGAACACGGCACCAACAACGTCGATGAGAGTCGCCTGATCGAACTGCGCTATGAAAGCGACGCCAATGACGACTGGCAGCCTTCGTTCCGCGTGTACAACGGCCACTATCGCTTCACCGGGAATTACAACTATTCACCGGCGGTCAATACGCGCGACTTCGCGGAAGCCGAATGGAGCGGTACCGAATTCCGCCTGGCCTATGCCGGATTCGCCCAGCACAAGCTGTCCGCCGGCATCGAAGCGCAATGGAATCACCGTTTGCTGCAGCGCTATTACGAGCTCAGCCCGTATAACTCGCTGCTCGAAACAAACAACCCGTCACGGACGGCGGCGTTTTATCTCCAGGACGAATGGCGCTTTCATCCTGAGTGGTTGCTGAACATCGGTGTTCGCCACGACAAGCACAACCAGTTTTCAGGGGTCACCTCCCCGCGTCTGGCCTTGATCTGGCAAGCCACACAACGCCTGACGCTGAAAGCTGTCAGTGGGAGCGCCTACCGCGTTCCCAATGCCTACGAGCGTTTCTACACCGACGCCGGCGCCAGCCAGTCCGCCAATCCCGCGCTGCAACCCGAATATATCCGGACCCGGGAATTCTCGGCCGCCTACCGCTTCGGTCAGACCGGCCGCCTTGGCATGAGCTTCTACCGCAACGAGATCAGCGATCTGATCGACCCGACCGAGACACTCGCCGGTACCACGATGTACATCAACCAGCGTCAGGTCGCTGCGCGCGGCATCGAGATCGACGCCGAAAATCGCTGGGAAAACGGACTTCGCCTGCGCGGCAGCATCGCCTGGCAACGGAGCCGCATGGAGGACGGCACCCAGCTCGTCGATTCTCCGCAGCGTATGGGCAAGCTGATCGCCAGCATGCCGGTATGGGCAGGCTGGACCGCTTCGGGCGAGCTCCTCGCGCTGTCCCACCGCCTTGGCAGCAACGGCCCGGTTTCCGGCTACGGCATCATCAATGCCTCGCTCATGTCCCGCCCGGACAAACGCTACGGTCAATTCGGCCTGTCGTTCTACAACATCGGCGATCGCCACTATTTTGACCCGGCCGCCTCGAGCATGACCCAGTCTTCCATCCTGCAGGCCGGCCGCCAGGTGCGGCTGCGCTGGACACTCGCCTTTTGACGGGACCCACATGAGCCTGCATACCAGATTCCGGAAACTCAGTGCCAGCCTGCTGCTGGCACTGGCTCCGCTGGTCTGGCCGACGGACGCACTGGCACAAGCGCAAGCACCGGAACCCGAACTGAAGGCGGCGATTATCGCCAATATGTTGCTGTTCATCGAATGGCCTGACGCCCGGGTGTCTGCGCTGGACGAAATCACCGTCTGCCATCTCGGCAGCAGCCCGGTCGCCGAAGCGTTAACCCAGCTCAATGGCAAATCCGTCAAGGGCAAGCTGCTGAAAGTCGCCGCGGTTTCACCAGACAATACAGCAAACTGTCACGCACTGTACCTGGCGGCTGCCAACGCCGGCACGCTTTCCCGCTTAGTGCCCGGCGGCGCCACGAACAGCGTGCCGATACTGCTGTTCGGCGATACGCCGGGCTTTCTCCAGCGCGGCGTCATGG
>CAYUYI010000149.1:0-5723 GCA_964448995.1 uncultured Propionivibrio sp.
CCATTAGAAACAGCGTCCGGGGAGCGATTGGCAGCGCTTGGCCGTGCGCTGTGGGTGATCGGGCTTCAGACCATCATGATGGGAGGGATCTTCGGTGGTTTCTTCACGGCGACCGAAGCTGCTGCCGTTTCTGTGGTTTATGCCGCCGTGGTCGAAGTTCTGGTGTTGCGGTCAATCAGTCTGCGAGACTTTTACGCGATCGCCAAAAGCAGTGCCGTTTCGACTTCAGTCATCTTCATTCTGTTGGCGATGGGATCCTTGCTGGCCTATTTCCTGACGTTGTCCGGGGTAGACGCCTGGGTTCTTCGTCAGATCAAGGAAAGCGGCATCCACTGGGGCTTCTTTCTGTTGCTGGTCAATGTGGTCTTCGTGATTGCCGGAATGTTCCTCGACCCGAACTCAATGATGCTGATTTTTCTGCCCACATTGTTCCCCGTTGCCGTGGCGCTTGGTGTCGACCCGGTTCATTTCGGCGTCATTGTGGTGATGAATGTCTGCATCGGCATGATCACGCCGCCTTTCGGACTCGATCTGTTCGTCACGGCGGGGACACTGAGGCGACCCGTCGAAGCCGTCATCGCGGGCATTGCCCCGTTTGTCGTCGCCAACCTGGTCACACTGGCGCTGGTTAGCTACATCCCCGAGTTGTCAACGACATTGCCGAGGCTGATGGGACTCTGACGGAGAGCGTCATGGATGGATCAGTTCTTTTCCGAGGAATATTACAGACAGGGTACGAAAGCCCATCTGTTTTCGCTGAATTCACGAATTAACGCAATCACGGCATCTCGATACCACGCCAGGACCAAAGCACATGGATCTCAAGGAAATGCGGCCCATCGCCGAAAAGCTGTTTGCGGACATCCGCGAACTCACGTTTGACGGTGTCGGCGTCTCGCGCGAGAGCTACGGCGCCAAGGAATCGGCGACCGCTGATTACCTGCGCACCTTCGCCACCGAGGCCGGGCTCATGGTCAGTGCCGATCGTGCTGCCAATCTCGTGATCGGTCTGCACGGTACGCCTTCGGACGCCCCGGCCATCTGGTGCGGATCACATATCGACTCCGTGCCGCAAGGGGGTAACTACGATGGGCTGGCCGGCGTGATCGCGGGATTGCTGTGCCTGCTGGAACAACAACGCAGCGGCGTCCGTTCGCCACTCCCACTACAAGTACTCGGATTCCGAGGCGAAGAAAGTGCCTGGTTCGGCAAAGCCTACATCGGTTCCGGCGCGCTGCTTGGCAAACTCGAAGCCGACGACCTCGCACTCAAGCACCGGGACAGTGGCGAAACACTGGGCGCCTGCATGGAAAAAATCGGGGCCGACATGGCGGCTATCCGCGATCAGCAGATGTTGTTTGACCCGCAGCGCGTGCGTGCCTTCCTCGAACTGCACATTGAGCAAGGCCCGGTCATGGAAGCGCGCAAACTGCCGGTCGCCGTCGTCTCCGGGATTCGCGGCAACATCCGGCATAACGCCGTGCAATGCATCGGTGCTTCCGGACACTCCGGCGCCATTCCCCGCTGGTTGCGGCGCGATGCCATGTTCGCGGTGGCCGATCTGGTCATGCGCCTCGATGAACACTGGAGCGAATTGCTCGAACGCGGCACCGATCTCGTCGTCACGCTCGGCATGTTGTCCACCAATGCCGCCGAACACGCAGCCTCGCGCATTCCAGGGCACGTCAAATTCAGCTTCGAAGTACGCAGCAAGAGCATCGACACGCTGGAAGCCTTCTATCAGTTGATGCGCGCAGAATGCACCGCCATCGGCCGCGAGCGACAGGTTCGCTTCGAATTCGATCGCCGCATCCTGGCCAGTCCGGCGACCATGGACACTCAAATCAGTGCCCTGTTGGCGAGAGTCTGTACCGATCGCGGCCATCCGTTCGAGATCATTCCCAGCGGCGCCGGACACGACGCCTCGATGTTCGCCAATGCCGGCATTCCCAGCGGCATGGTCTTCGTCCGCAACCAGAACGGCTCGCACAACCCCGAAGAAGCGATGGACATGGACGATTTCATGCTTGGCGTCGACGTACTCAACCAGGCCATCCACGAACTTCGCTAGCCCAGGCCCATGACATCTCCCCTCCCCGACCGACCCTCGGAACACGCGCCCTCGCCATCGTCGATCGACTACCAAGAGCTGGGTTACCGTCTGCGCGCCTATCGCATCGGCGCCTCACTTCCGGCCGAGGAGGTCGCCGAGCGACTGGGCATTTCTCGGGCTGCGCTATACCGGATGGAACAGGGCAAGATCGTCAAGATCGAGACACTGGAGCGGCTCGCGCAATTGCTCGGTACCTCGATGACCTCCCTGCTCGGCGTCGAAGTCGAGTATTACTCGACGGCCCAAGGCTTTCTCGAGCGCATGCGGCAAATCGAACAAGGTGCCGACCGGATTGTTGCGCACTTCGAGCCGATTTCGCTGCTGCTGGCTTCAGAGGAGTATCTCGGCCACCTGCGAACCATGCTGATGGAAGCCATACCAGCGCCGCGTTCAAACGCCACAGACACCACACAACGCGTCACCGGGCACCATGAGGAAGTTGCCGGCATCCTCGACATCCTGCACGAACGCAAGGCCACCTTTGGCCACCGTCACCCGAATATCATCAGTCTGGTCGGATTGCGCGAACTGGAGCGCTTCCTGCAGATCGGCATGATCGGCAAGCTGGATATCGACGAAGCGACCCGACAACAACGCATTCAGGCCGCGCGCAAAGAAGTCGAACGCATCGCCGACCTGATGGAAAACGAACCGATGAACATCCAGATCGCGCTCATCGAAGATGCCATGCCAGCCACCTCGTTCCAGCTTTTTTGCGCCCCGCAACGGACCGTCCTCGCCGTCAGCCCCTTCCGACTCGGTGAAATGCCGAGCATCCGCAACGGCATTGCCACTGTCACCGCCGCCCCCGAACCGGTTCAGCTCTACGAAGCGATGGTCGACCGATTATGGAAGGATGCGCTCAAGGGGAAGACGGGCGCGTCACAACTGCGTAAACTGTTGAAACGAACCTGACGTCCCATAACCCGCCCTAGATTCCGGAGGTCCCAGTGACACAACGCGCTGTTTCCAGAGATGCCGAAGATGCCCGTGTGGCCAAGGACGTGTCGCTTGCGCTCCTGTCTTCGGGCTGTATCGAAGTGCATACCGATGAGCCCTTCCGTCTGCCTTCGGGCTGGGCGAGTCCGGTCTACATTGAGTGTCGGCGGCTGATCTCGTTTCCGGAAATCCGCCGCAATCTCGTCCGCGACGCGCTGAACCTGCTGCGCAAGCGCGGCTGCCTCGACCATGTTTCCGCCATCGCGGGTGCCGAAGCCAGTGGCATCGCCCTGGCGGCCTGGATTGCCAACGAACTCGATCTGCCGATGCAATACGTGCGCAAGCAACGCAAGGGGCTCGGTCCGGGCCGACAAGTCGTCGGCGTGGTCCATCCGGGTGAGTCGGTACTGCTGGTCGACGACCTCATGTCCGGCGGACGCTCGATCGTCAATTGCAGCCTGGCCATCGCCGAAACCGAATTGCTGGTCAAGGACGTTTTCGTTATATTCGACTACAACACCTTCCCGACCAAAAACGTGTTCGACACCATGGGACTGACGGTCCACTCGTTGGCCACCTGGCAGGACATTCTGGAGGCGGCGCGGGAAAGCGCAACGTTCCAGACACGTGAACTGGCTGAATTGGAAACCTTCCTGGCCGACCCGGTACAGTGGTCGCATGTCCACGGTGGAAAATCCTCCGCCAAAACCGAAACGAAAGGACTCATATGACTTTTCAAGACACGGCAACCCAATTCGAAAAGTCCGACGGCGGCACGGACGACTTCAAACGCCTGTACAAGGAAGCGTTCGACCTGATGAAATCCGACAGTGCCAACGCCGCACTGTACTTCGTCATCGGCGTCGCGGCCCACGCCTACGTCATGCGCTACGAAGACCAGGCCGTGACAACGGAACTCGCTGAGAGTGCCAAGGCGACCCTCGTCGGATTCAACGCCAAGATTCGTCAGGCGCTCGCCGCGGATGCCGCGACGCGACTGACACTCCTCGGTGAAATCGCCAGCGAATACCAATTCCGCGTCACCAGTTTTTAACACTAAGCCGCGGTAATTCTGGCATGGCCGGGCCGATGGCCGATCCACGCCAGCTGTCTGCCGCGCCTGCTGTTCCCCCTGGAGAGCCTCCATGCAATTCACTTCGATGATCCTTTCCAACGTCGAAATCTCGCCGGGTTACTGGCGAATTCGCCTGACCGCGCCGCAGGAATTCGGCACCGCCAAGCCCGGACAGTTCGTCATGGTGCGCATTGGCGGCGGCATCGACCCGCTGCTGCGCCGGCCCTTCGCCATCTTCGACATCGGCACCCATGTGCCGGCACAAAGCGGCGCCGTACCGCAGGTTTGCTTCGAGATGCTCTACAAGGTCGTCGGCAAGGGCACGGCCATGCTGTCAACACTGCACGAAACTGACCTCGTCGACATCCTCGGCCCGCTCGGCACCGGTTTTGACCTGGGCGATGACAACGAAGAAAAGCTGCTCGTCGGCGGCGGCATCGGCTTGGCGCCGCTCTATCTGCTGGCCACTGAACTCGTCAAGCGCAAATCCCCGGTACGATTGTTCGCCGGAGGACGCACCTGCGACGACATCCTGTGCATCACCGAATTCAAGCGCCTCGGCGTCGAGTGCTACACCGCCACCGAAGACGGCTCGCTCGGGACGCAGGGCTTCGTCACCGTCGCGCTGAACAACCACCTTGACGCGCTCAAGGGCAAGGCCACGCTCTATGCCTGCGGTCCCGACGGCATGCTGCGCGCCGTCGCCAAGATCGCCGCCGACCGCCAGTTGCCCTGCCAAGTATCGCTCGAAGGCTACATGGCCTGCGGCGTTGGCGCCTGCCTCGGCTGCGTCACGCCCGGCAAGGATCACACACCGAAAACACCGGACTACCGCTGCGTCTGTACCGAGGGGCCGGTTTTCGATTCCAGCGAACTGAAGTGGGAGGCCTGAACATGACGACCAACAAGACTCTGAACATGGGCGTCACGCTGGCCGGGATGAACCTGCGCAACCCCGTCATGACCGCTTCCGGCACCTTCGGCTACGGCGAGGAATTTTCCGAGTACGTCGATCTCACCAAGCTCGGTGCCTACATCACCAAGGGCTTGTGCATGCACCCGCGCCCTGGCAATCCGACACCACGCATCGTCGAAACGCCGGGTGGCATGCTCAATGCCATCGGCTTGCAAAACGTCGGTATCGACGCCTTCATCGAAAAGAAGCTGCCGTTCATCCGCTCGGTGGATACGCCCTGCGTCGTCAACTTCTTCGGCGAAACACCCGAGGAATACGCCGAAATGGCGGCTCGGCTCGACGCTCTACCGGAAGTCGCCGCCCTCGAAATGAACATCTCCTGCCCCAATGTGCGGCAGGGCGGCATCATCTTCGGCACAGACCCGGACTGCGCCTCCAGCATCGTCAAGGCCTGCCGCGCGCAAACGAAGAAACCGCTGATCGTCAAGCTCTCGCCCAACGTCACCGACATCGTGGCGATGGCCAAAGCCTGCGTCGATGCGGGCGCCGATGCGCTGTCGCTGATCAACACACTGATCGGCATGGCCATCGATCTCAACAAGCGCCGCCCGGTGCTGGCCAACGTCACCGGCGGCCTCTCCGGCCCGGCGGTCAAACCCGTTGCCCTGCGCATGGTCTGG
>CAYUYI010000150.1:0-5722 GCA_964448995.1 uncultured Propionivibrio sp.
CGAGCAGGCAACCGAGCACGACGGTCAGCATCGGCTCAATCAGTTGCTGCACCTTCTCGACCGATTCTTTGACGTCCCGATTATAGAAGTAACTGACATTGAGCAGCGCGTCGTCGAGTGCCCCGGTGCTTTCGCCGACACGCAGCATACGGATGACGAGCGGGGGAAAGAAACCGATGCTGTGGAATGCCATCGTGACATTCATGCCCTCGCCGATCAGCTGTTCGACGCGTTCCAGTGCGCGCCGGACGACCAGATTGCCGACGACGTCTTGCGTGGTGCGAATCGACTCGATGATCGGGATGCCGGAGGCGTAAAGCAGCGCGAACGTGTTGGTGAAGCGCGAGAGGATGATCTTGCGCATGATGTCGCCGACGAGCGGCAGCTTGAGCTTGATGCCGTCGAAACGCTCACGCGCGAGGGGGTTGGTGTGCAGCATGGCTTTCCCGGTCAGTACGACGACGACCGGCAAGAGCAGGACGACGTACCAGTAGGCGACCAGCAGATCGGAGACGAAGAACAGCACCTGGGTTTGCAGTGGCAGCGCCTGCCCCATGTTGCGCACGAACATCTTGAGTTGCGGCACCATGTAGATCATCAGGAAAAACGTGGCAGACAGGACGATCGTCCCGACGAAGGCCGGGTACATCATCAGCTTCTTGGTTTGCGAGGCCAGTTCGTCTTCCCATTTGAGCGAGTCGGTCAGGCTCTTGAGCACTTCGGGCAGGCGCCCGGTGGCCTCGCCGGCGCGAATCAGGCTGATGAAGACCTTGCTGAAGACCTTGGGTTGGCCGGCCATGGCTTCGGAAAGTTTCTGGCCTCCTTCGATCGATTCGATCAGACTGGCAACGACTTCGCGAAAGCGCGGGTTTTCCAGCGTGTCGCGCAGGTCGGTCAGCCCTTCGAGGATGGGCACGCCGGCGCGCACCAGCATTTCGAGGTGGAAGCAAAAATGGATGATCTCGCGCCGGGGAATGGCGCCCGCACCGAACAGCGTGTGGTTGCTGACGGGCTGCCCGTCGATGAGGTCGATCTCCATGCGTTTGAGCCGCATTTCGAGATCGACGAGATTGAGTGCGTCGATCCGGCCGCTGAGCTTGCGTCCGCCGGCGTCGATGGCGCGATAGTTGTAGAGCGGCATGGGCCGGCTCCTACATCCTGTCGGTCAGGTCGACGACCCGCCCGAGTTCTGCCAGCGAGGTCGAGCCATCCAGCACGCGCCGCAGCCCATCGTCGGCGAGTGAGACGAACCCCTGGCTTTCGGCCAGTTGGCGAATTTCTCGTGCCGTGCAGCGGCGGGCGACGAGTTCGTCGAGGTCGGCGTTCATGCGCAGGATCTCCATGATCGCAAGCCGGCCGCGGTAACCCTGGAAGTCGCAACGCTCGCAGCCCGAGGGGCGAAAGATGATCGGTCGCGGCGAATTGACCCCGCCGCCGAGCAACCGGGTTTCATGCGCTTCTGCCTGATAAGGCGATTTGCAGTGGCTGCAGAGGCGGCGCACAAGGCGCTGCGCGACGATGCCGATGATGTTGCCGGCCATGATGTCGGGCAAGACACCGATGTCGAGCAGGCGAGGAATGGCGCCAATTGACGAGTTGGTGTGCAGCGTCGAGAAAACCTGATGCCCGGTCATCGCCGCGCGAAAAGCCATTTCGGCCGTTTCCGTGTCACGGATTTCGCCAACGAGAATGATGTCCGGGTCCTGACGCATCATCGAACGGATGCCGTTGGCGAAGTCGAGTTTCGCCGATTCGGCGACCGAGGTTTGCCGCACCAGCGTCATCGGGTATTCCACCGGATCTTCGAGCGTCATGATATTCACGCCCTCGGAGTTGATGTGGTTGAGCACCGAATAAAGCGTGGTTGTCTTGCCGCTGCCGGTTGGGCCGGTGGCGAGGATGATGCCTTCCGGGCGCGCAATCATCAGCTTGAGTAGGTCGAGCTGGTATTCGGTCAAGCCGAGGCCGTCGAGCGGAACCAGCCCTTTTTGTCGGTCGAGAATGCGCAGGACGATGTTTTCGCCGTGGATGGTCGGTTGGGCGGAAACGCGAAAATCGATCTGCCGCCCGCGCATGCTGAGGGTGATGCGACCGTCCTGCGGCGCGCGCGTTTCGGCAATGTTCATGCCGCTCAAGACCTTGATGCGCACGGCCATGGCCGGCCAGTACGACTGGTGCAGCGAGCGGACCTGGCGCAACATGCCGTCGATGCGGTAACGGATGCGCAGGAAGCCGGTTTCCGGTTCGAAGTGGATGTCGGATGCTTCGCGCTTGACGGCGTCGGTCAGGATCGAGTCGATGAGCCGGACGACCGGCTGGCTGTATTCGTCGGCAGAAGATTGCAGGCCGCGAAAATCGATCTCGCCGGTTTCGATCTCGTGCAGGATGCCGTCGATCGAGAGCTCGTAACCGTAGGCCTGGTCGATGGCACGGTCGATCTCGGTTTCACCGGCGAGCAGCGTGTCAATCTCGATGTCGTCGGTCGCCAGGCTGCGGATGCGGTCGAGTGCGACGATATCGTTGATATCGGAGATGGCGATCGTCAGTCGCTGCTGGTCGGCGTCATAGTCAAGCGGCAGAAGGTGGTGGCGCTTGGCCAGTTCGCGCGGGACCAGCGCCAGTGCCGACGGGTCGATGATGACGTTGGAGAGGTCGATGCTTTGCTTGCCAAGACTTTCCGACAGCGCATCACGCAGGGTGGCTTCGGAAACGAACCCCAGCGAAACCAGCAGCTTGCCGACCGGCTGGTTGAGCTTCATCTGTTCGAGCAGCGCGATCCTCAGTTGGTCTTCGCTGAGGATGCCCTTGGCGATCAGGATCTGGCCGAGTTGTCGGGGCGGAGAGCTGGCGGGGGTCATCGCAGGGTCTGTGTGGCCGTGAAGGGACGCGGGCGTTCGGTTCAAGGTTGCAGTTCGAGTGCGCGGTTTCGGGCTCGGGCCGTGTCAAAGGAAACGCTGCGATCGGTTTGCGCGGCATTGACGGCCATCTGGTAATACTGGGCAGCGAGCTTGTGTTGATGCAGGTGGTCGAGGCTGACGGCAAGGTTGAAAATGTAGTCGGCATTGTTGCCTTCGCGCGAGAAGGCCGTGAAATAAGCCTGCTGCGCCTCGCTCCAGCGCTGTTGTCGGGCATACAGGTTGCCGAGGGCGAAATGCAGTGCCGCTGACTCCGGCTGGCTGGCGAGCGCTGTCCGCAGGCGGCTCTCGGCCAAACTGAGGTCGCCTTGCCCCTTGAGATTGATGAGCGCTGCCTGGGCCGTGGGGTCGCCCGGATCCGCCTCGAGTACGCGCTGATACCACGTCAATCCTTCATCGATCTTTCCCTGGCGGACGGCGACGGTGGCCAGCCCCAGCAGCGCATCGACGTTGTGGCGGTCGCCACGCAGGGCACGCGCGTACTGGGCCTGCGCTTCGTCGAGGCGATCTGCCTGCAAAGCCTCATAGGCGCGTTCGAGCGGCGTGGCACCGCTGGTCTTGCTGAATTGCAGGCCGGGATCCTTGGCGGTCGTGGCTGGCCTGGCAGCGGGTTTCGGTGCGCGGTCTTGCGCCGGGGCGGCTGAACGCTTGTCGGTTCGGGTAAACGCGATTTCCGGCTGGCTGTCCGCCATGATTGGTGTGGCGGTGACAGCTGGCGCCGCTGGCTGGGCAGCGGGCGGTGTCGCGGGGGGGGCTGCTGCGACGGCCGGGACGGTCGGGGGAGCAGGCGGGGTGATGGCGGCTTGGCTAGGCGTGGGGATGGGCCGGGAAGCAGGTGTGGCCGCTGGCGAAGGGCGCATCGGCGCGACGCTGACAGACTGTAGCTGCCACCAGAAATAGCCGCCGATCGACAACGCCGCAAGGCCGGCCAGCCCGGCGAAAATCCAGAGATGAGCGCGCGTCGCCGGCGGCTGCTTGGCTTCGAAGACATTGCGCGCGGCAAGGCGGTCGCTGGTGTCGTTCGGATTGCCTCGCGGCGTTTTTGCACTGGGCGCGGCGCGGCGTGGGGGCGGGGCGGTGCTTTCTGCCGCCAGATCGGCGTCGACGGCGGCGCTGTGCGTCGCCAGGTCAGGCAATGCCGGTTCCGCGGGGTGTTCGAGCTGCAGTGGCGGCGCCATGGGGCCGTCGACAGACAGGTCGAGCGGTGCGCTGGCGAGATTTTCCGTGGCCTGCTGCTTGGCGGCTTCGGCCTTTTTGAGAGCGTCCATGAGCAGGCTCATGGCGTGCCTCGCTCGATGGTCGTGCCGTAACTGCCGAGCCCCGGCGGTTCCTTGAAGAAATCGTGTTTCGGTAACAGTTCCTTGAGGTTGCCGAAGTCGCCCTGGAGGCTGGCGTCCCGGATGATGATCGGGCGCAGGAAAATGACCAGTTCTGTTTTGATGGCCTGGTCGCGACGCTGCTTGAAGAATTCACCAAGAATGGGAAGGTGCGAAACACCGGGGACCGTGTTGTCGACATTTTCCACCCGGTCTTCGATCAGACCGCCCATGACGGCGATATTGCCGTTATCGACACGGATGACGGACTCCATTTCGCGCGTACGCACGACCGGGATCTTGCTCGAAATGGGGGGGATGGTACAACCAGTGACACCGTAACCGCAGGGGTTGGCGAGCGTCGGGTTGGGGTCGACGACGTAATCGACGATGCTCGAAATGCTGGGCCGGATGTTGAGCATCACCGAATCGGTATCGCTGATTTGCGGGGTGACGTTCATCACGAAACCGACGGGAACCGATTGCAGGGTGGTTGTAAATGTGGTGGTGGTGGTGTTGGTGTTGGCTGTGGTGTCAGCCTTTAGCGTGAAATAGACACTGTTGTCGACGACTTTCATGACAGCCGTCTGGTTATTCATCACCGAGAGTTTTGGACTGGAGAGCACTTTGACCGTGCCGAAGCCTTCGAGCAGGTTGACCGCGCCCTTGATCGCGCCAACGCTTGACGTCGCATTATTGTAGGAGAGCTGGAGCAGGCTGGAGGGTGGCGCAGTGATCGAGCCGACGGCCTTCTGCACAAAGGTGAAGCCGGTGTTTCCCAGCGGTAACGCGCTCCAGTCGATGCCCTGCTGGTAGTCGTTGGAGAGGCGGACCTCGGCGACAGTGGCCTCGATCAAGACCTGACGCTTGACGCTCTGGATGACTCGGCTGAGAAAATCCTGAACTTTCTCGTGTTGGCGAGAGGTGGCGCGAACACTGAGGACGCCGCTTTCCGGGTGGGCGATCACCGAGGCGGCTTCGCGGAAGGTTGTGCGGCGAACGACGGTTGTTCCTGAGTTTTGCATACTGGCTGGATTGGGGCTGGCGGCCAGTGAAGCAGCATTTTGGGCATTGCGGGGCGCAGCTATGGGCGTTACGCCAGTGCCTGTCGTACTTTGTGCGCTGGCTTGCTCAACGACGGTTTCGCTACTGCCTTCGGGGAGGACTTTGTCGGTTTCGTGCAGGATTTCGCGGATGTTTTTGGTAACCGTGTCCCAGAAATGGTTCTGTGACTTGTTTTCGACGCGGGTGATCGAGTTGTTGGCTCCGGCTCCGGTTCCGCTTACGGTGGCTGTGCTCACGCCAGCCGCGCCTGGTGTGCCCGAGGCAACTTGCGTGGTGACCGCGACCGTCCCGGTCGTGTCGCGGGTCATGTTGACGTAATCGATCTTGTAGGTACGCAGGAACGGCGCGTCCGGCATAACGATCAGGTTGGAGCCGTCCAGTTCGTAGCGCATGTCGATCTGCCGGGAAATGCGGTTGAGCAGTTGC
>CAYUYI010000151.1:0-5708 GCA_964448995.1 uncultured Propionivibrio sp.
AACGTCCGGGAATCCTCCGGATCTCTATTCCTATTGGGCCGGTGCCCGGACGGCGTCAATCGTTGATCATCTTGAACCGATCGACGACGTTTGGCAGCAGGGCAGTTTCGATTCACTGTTTTCGCCCTCCATCGTCAAGGCCGCCAGTGACTATAACGGCCGCAAATACCTCATCCCGATTACCCAGCACTACATCGGGTTCTTCTACAACAGGAAGGTATTTGCCGCACATAAACTGAAACCGCCCACATCGTGGAACGACCTGTTGGCATCGTGTTCCCGGCTGAAAGCGGCTGGCATCGTACCGATTGCGCTCGGCGCGCGTGACAAGTGGCCTGCGCAGTTCTGGTTCGATTTGCTTTTAGTGCGCACCGCGCCTTACGAATTTCGGCAGTCTCTCATGAACGGGACCGCGCGTTTTGATGACCCGAAAGTGCTGGCGGTCTTTTCCCGCTGGAAGACCCTGATCGATCAGGGGTGCTTCAATCGCAAGCCCCACCCGAATGATTTGGCCTGGGATACCGGCGCCAATGAAATGGTATATCGTGGTGAGGCGGCAATGACTCTGATGGGAACCTGGTCAATCGGCTATTTCGAGAATGCAGACCATCAATGGCGCGCTGGTCAGGACTACGACTTTTTCCCCTTTCCAATCATCGATCCGGAAATCCCGATCGTGGCGCTTGGTCCCATCGACGGTTTGGTGATGCCAAAGCGAGCGGCGAATCGTGACGGTGCGAAAGCCGCGTTGCTTCTGATGGCCCAAATCGATGCACAGAAAGCCTTCAGTCGTGGGTCCGGGGCGTTGGCACCGAATATGCGGGTGGAGGACGGTTTTTATAGCGATATCCAGCGGCGCGTCCGTGATGAGATTGTTCACAGTCAGACGTTTTCATTCGCTTTCGATTTGGCCACGCCGCCGCCGGTGGCGGCGCTCGGTCTGGATGCGTTTTCCGAATTCCTCGCGTTCCCCGCCTCCTATCCGCAGATCGTACGCACACTTGCCGAGGGGGCGTCAACACAATTCAAAGCGCTAGGGCACTGACACCGGATGAATCCTTATCGTCGCTTGAACCTCAAGGAAAAAATCGGTCTCAGCTTTGCCGGACTGATCATCCTGATCGTTGCCAACGCTTTCGTGGTCATCCCGCTGGCGTACATGGTTTCGCGCCAGATTGAACTCGAGCAGTCAACGGTACGCATGCTTGGCGACATCAAGCAGGTCGATGGTGCATTCGGTCGTTTTGCGCAAATGCCTTCGCGCGAGTTGGCTAAGGAGATATTTCTGAGTCTCGACGAGATCCGTCAGAAATTGGGGCGGACAGAAAAAATCGGTTCCGCGAGCAGGGGCGAGACCGAATTGATGTCGTTGCTGCCATTGATCGATGAGTACCGATTGAATTTCCAGAAATTTGCGGCGGAAGCCGATCAGCAGGGGGCGCTGGACAGTCAAGCGAGCATGATCGAGCAGAGAATCAATGCGGGATTGAAGTCTGTCTTGCTTCGTGGCGGCGATTCTCGGAGTCACGCTATTTACGAAAGCCTGATCGTTCAGGTCATTGATCTGCAATGGCGGGCTCAGCGAGTCAGGGCGCACAAGGTATTTTCTTCCGGGTTCCTGCAGGAAGCCCGAAGTGAGTTGGTACGGCAGCGGGCGTCGGTGTTGCATGAGGTCAAGCCGATTGATGCACAACGGCAACTGTATCGAGTCTTCAGGGATTTTGAAGACTATCTGAGCAATCTTGAGAAATACCTGCTGCTTGATGAGTCCAATCGTCGGACAACGGCCACGCTCGCTGAGCTCTCGGATAATCTGGAAACGAGGACGACAGAGATCGGTAAAGCCACACAAGAGGCGATGCGCCGTCAGTTCGTTTGGGCGATGGCGCTCATGGCGGCAGTGTTTTTGGCGTCGATTGTCGGTGCGGTGATGCTGTCTCGGACGTTGACGCGTGAAATCCTCCGGCCAATCCGGGAATTGCTGCACACCGTCCACGCGATTTCTCGAGGCGAACTGACCGAGCGCGTGTCGGTTCAGACCAAAGATGAAATTGCGGATTTGGCTCACTCGTTCAATCAAATGGCCGAAAGTCTGCAGAAATCCCAGGCATTTCTGGAACAACGAATTGCCGAGCGGACGAAACAACTTAGTGACTCGGAGCAGCGTTTCCGTGATCTCGTTGATACGACCGACGGGATTGTTTGGGAGGCCGATGCGCAAACGCTGACGTTTACTTTCGTGAGTCGGAAAGCTGAAGAAATTCTGGGCTTCCCAATTGCAGACTGGTATGGGCCGGGCTTTTGGGCGGCGAATCTTCATCCCGATGATAAGTTGTGGGCGCCAGCCTTTCGTTTGGCGCACTCCGATCGTCAGGAACATCACAGTTGCGATTATCGTTTTGTTGCCAAGGACGGCCATGTCGTCTGGCTTCAGGATCTGGTGACGGTGGTCACCAAGGACGGATCGCCACGCTGGTTGCGTGGCATCATGATCGATATCACGAGGACCAAGGAGGCCGCTGAGGAATACAACCGGATGGCGCAAAATTACCAGACGCTATTTCGGGAAATGCTCAACGGATTTTCGCTGCACGAGATAATCTGCGATGAACTGGGTGCGCCGATCGATTACCGTTTTCTGGCGGTGAATCCGGCGTTTGAGCGGATGACCGGATTGCGCGCGAGCGCTCTCGTCGGGCGAACGGCACGCGAAGTCTTGCCGAAGGTCGAGCCGTACTGGATCGAGATGTTCGGACGCGTGGCGCTGACTGGTGAGCCGGTGTTCTATGAAAATTACTCGGTCGATATCGACAAGCATTTCGAGGTGATGACGTTTCGTCCGGCACCGCGTCAATTTGCCTGCATCATCCAGGATGTGACAGAGCGTAAGCACTCGGAAGATCGCATCAATAATCTGGCGTTTTTTGATCAGCTCACTGGACTACCTAACCGTGCCAGCCTCAAGGAACGGTTGGCGCAGGCGCTGGCCATGGCCGAGCGCAACCGGACGCATCTCGCCGTGATGTTGATCGATCTTGATAATTTCAAGGCGATCAACGACACGCTCGGGCACCAGATGGGCGATAGGTTGCTGGCAGAGGTTGCTCGCCGCTTGAGCTTGTCGGTGCGCCAGAGTGATTTGGTTTCGCGCTTTGGTGGCGACGAGTTTGTTGTGGTGTTGCCCGAGATCGATCAGCCGGCGGATGTTGGTAACGTTGCCAGCAAGATCGTGGTCGCAGTGTCAGAGCCATATCATCTCGATGGACACGAGTTGCGTAGCTCACCGAGTATCGGCGTGTGCCTTTATCCGGATGACTCGGTTGACGCCGACGAGTTGCTCAAGAAAGCAGATGTGGCAATGTATCAAGCCAAGGCGATCGGTAAAGGCAACTTCCAGTTTTTCAAAGCGGCTTTTCAGGAAGAAGCCGAACGACGACTGGCACTGGAAGGCGAGTTGCGTCGTGCTGTCCGCGAGTGTCAGTTCATTCTCTACTACCAGCCGCAATTCGATCTGCACAGCAGTTGCGTGTGTGGTGTTGAGGCATTGATTCGATGGCGACACCCGCATCGTGGCTTGATTCCGCCTGCCGAATTCATTCCAGTGGCCGAAGAAACCGGGTTGATCGAAGCGATCGGAGATTGGGTTTTGGCCGAATCGTGTCGGCAGATGATGGCTTGGCGGGCGGAAGGTATCGATGGCATTCGTCTTTCCGTGAACCTGTCACCGGCCCAGTTCGGGGATCCTGATTTTTCTGCGAAAGTCATGGCCGTATTGGACGAAACCGGGCTTTCTGCCAGTTTCCTTGATCTGGAAATTACCGAATCGATTGCCATGGCTTCACCTGCCGAGACGGAAAGGATTATCCGGCAGCTGACCGAGAAAGGACTGAGTTTTTCGATCGACGATTTTGGGACGGGTTATTCCTCTCTGGCGTACTTGAAGCAGTTTCCCATCCAGACGCTGAAGATTGATCGTTCGTTCGTGCAGGATATCGGAGTCGATCCAAATGCTGCAGATATTTGCGAGATCAGCATTATGCTGGCGCATAAACTGGGGCTCAACGTGGTTGCCGAGGGCGTGGAAACGCCGTATCAGATGGAATTCTTGCGCCGTGTCGGCTGTGAGAAAGTACAGGGTTATCTCATTAGCCAGCCGCTTCCCGCCGAACTGGTCGAGAAGTTGATACGTTCCTCAATCGTCCTGGGCGGAACGCTGTAGATCAAGTTGGATTACGCTTTGTCTGGGACGAAATCCAGAACATTGCCGTTGATGCAGAAGCGCTTTCCTGTCGGTTGGGGACCGTCATCAAAAACATGTCCAAGGTGGATGCCGGAGCTTGCGCTTAGCACTTCAATGCGATGCATGCCATGCGATGCGTCTTCTCGCAGAACCAGGGCGTCGTCGATCGGGGCAAAGAAACTTGGCCAGCCGCAACCGCTATCGAATTTTGCTTCACTGCGAAAGAGTGTTGCACCGGTCAGCGGATCAATGAAATGGCCTGGTCTTTTCTCGTGCAAATGCGCGCCGGTGAAGGGTTTTTCGGTGCCTTGGTCAAAGGCGATTCGCTGTTGTTCCGGCGAGAGCACTTCCCGTCCAAGCCAGCGCCAGAATCGTTGCGGCTCGCCGTTGTATCCGGTAAAGCGCGAAACTTCGCTGCTATTTTTGAGCAGCACGATTGTCGGCGTAATGGAAATCGGGGCCTCCAACGCGACGTCGTTCGGTGCGTCGCGGTCGGTGACGATCAGTAGTGTCTGCGGCGCGCGCCAATGGCGAATAATGTCAAGGTGAAAACGCTCGCAGGCAACACAGCTTTCCGGCAGGAACGCGATGAGCGAAAATTTCGGTAACGTCGCTGGGGCCGTGGTTTTGTCAGCGAAGGGATATGGAATACCTGTGCCACCGAGACCGCAATAGCCGAAGGGGTTTTTTTTGAGGTAATCCTGATGCACTTCTTCGGCGCGAAAATAGTTTCTAAGCGGTTCGATTTCTGTCGTAATGCGGCCGTAGCCTGCTTCGGTCAGCGCCTGCTGATAGCACCGGCGCGTGTTTTGGGCGATGGTCTGCTGTTCGGCGTTCGTGGTGTAGATTGCACTCCGGTAGTTGGAGCCGAGGTCATTGCCTTGCCGGTTCCCCTGCGTGGGATCGTGATTTTCCCAGAATGCCCCGAGAATGGTTTCCAGGTCGACGCGCTCCGGGTCATAGGAAACCTTGACCACTTCAGCATGGTTGCGCTGCGTGCTGAGTCCCCGTTGCAGCAGACGTTCGTGGCTAAGAATGGCTTCGTAACAACCCTCGATCTCGCCGTTGGCGTAACCGCTTTCCACGTTGATGACTCCGGGGATGACCGACATGCGTTTTTCGGCCCCCCAGAAGCACCCCATACCGAGGACGATAGCTTTCACGATCGAGATTTCCATATCGAAACAATACGTGTCTGACGTCGTTTGGGCGTTAAGGTTCTGTCAATCGGCTCAAACGCCGGAACAAGGCCGTCGCGGCGGGGGGATGGAGCGATACGGAGGAAAGAGATGAGTCGTCAGTTTGGTCAGGTCGGCAAGGTGGGTCAGCACTCGATGATATTCACGGCCAACCCGCCGCGGGCGGTTTCCTTGTATTTGGTCATCATGTCGGCGCCGGTGTCGCGCATCGTCTTGATGACCTGGTCAAGGCTGACATAGTGGATGCCGTTGCCACGCAGCGCCATGCG
>CAYUYI010000152.1:0-5652 GCA_964448995.1 uncultured Propionivibrio sp.
TGCCTGCGCGTCGACAAGCGCATGGTCAATCGCCGCACCATTGAGGCGTTGATCCGTGCCGGTGCCTTCGATGCGCTCGACGATCACCGCGCCCGCCTGATCGCCTCGGTCGGCGTGGCCATCGAGGCGGCGGAGCAGGCCGAGCGCAACGCCATGCAGGTCAGCCTGTTCGACGTTTTCGACAGTGCCGCACAGGCCGAGCATGGCCCACAGTACATCGAGGTGCCGCGCTGGAAGGAACGTGAGAAGCTGCGCGAGGAAAAAATTGCGCTGGGTTTCTTCTTTTCCGGACATCCATTCAACGAGGTCAAGCAGGAAGTCATGCGCTTCGTGCGTCGGCCACTGTCCTCGCTCGAGCCGAAAAAGGAGCCGCAGACGCTGGCTGGTCTTGTTGTCGGGGTGCGCACCAAGATCACCTCGCGCGGCAAGATGGCGTTCATCCAACTCGACGATGGTACGACCTCGCTGGAAATCTCGGTGTTCAACGAAATCTTCGAGCAGGACCGCGCCAAGATCCGCGAAGATGAGGTGTTGATCGTCGAAGGCAAAGTGCAGCGGGACGATTTTGCCGGCGAAGGCAAGGTGCGCGTGGTGGCTGAGCGGCTTCTGTCGTTGGCCGATGCGCGCGGGCGCTTTGCCCGCCAGTTGCGGATTTCTCTCAACGGACAGGCCAGCGGTGTCAATGCGCGCGGGGCGGTGCAGCGCCTGCAGACGTTGCTTGCGCCTTACACACCGGGGAATTGTCCGGTTCGCCTGGCTTATCGCAATGCCGATGCTATGTGTGAGCTGATGCTGGGAGATAGCCGCCGCGTCCGGCTCGAAGATGACCTGCTGGTTGCGCTCGGTGACTGGCTGAGTTCGGAAAATGTCAAGATCGAGTACCGATAAATCAGATTCGGGTGATCGACGAGACGTTGCGCGGGCTGGTGTTGGCTGAAGCGGCGGTGAGAGTCTCTGTGCAAGCAGGCACAACGGGATGTGGTGCAAAGGCCGGCTGAGTTACCGCAAAATCAGGGACGCCATGCCCAGCCCGGCGTAGGCGACCAAGCTGCCGACAAAAAGAATCACTGAGTACGGTAACGCTTTTTCCATCGGAGATTTCATCATGATGGAGACGCCGGTGAACAGGAGGTAAAGCGAGTAGCCCCAGGCCAGCAGTCCGGGGACGCCATACAGCATCGGGCTCGGGATCGCTGAGAAAATGCCGCCCAGCATGCCGGCCGTGCTGCTGTAGGCACTCAACTTGAGTGCGGCAATCGGGTTGCGTTGGCCCTGGAAATTAGGGGCCAACCGGTCGGCAAGGAGCGCTACCAGATAAATGGTTGCCATCCACAGGAGGTAGTCGACGACCATCCGGACGATGCCGCCAAGCAGGGAAAACTGTTCCGGGTGCGATATGGCGTTGCCGACAAATACCGAGATGGTCGGTACCAGCGCAAGCAACATGATGTATTGAATGTAGAGCGTGGGGGTGTCGGTTTGTTCCGCCTCGATCACAGGCCAAGCCTGTTTCGGGTTAAGCAGAATGTGCTTGATGCGATGAGCTAAATTCATAGGCTGTCTGTTATTGGTAGGGGGCGATGTACGTCGCCAAAGCGGCAGAGCTTACTACTGTTTGTCCCTTTAGCGGAAGACGAAAAAACAAAAGCCCTGTCGGAGAAATGCCGACAGGGCTTTCAGGGACGCAGGGTGAAATCGCGGCGGGTTAGAGCTCCTTGGCGTGTTGCGCCAGATATTCGGCAACACCAGCCGTCGACGCCTTCATGCCGGCTTTGCCCTTGTTCCAGCCGGCCGGGCAGACCTCGCCGTGTTCTTCAGTGAATTGCAGTGCGTCGACCATGCGCAGCATTTCGTCAACGTTGCGGCCGAGCGGCAGATCATTGACCACCTGATGGCGAACCACGCCGTTCTTGTCGATCAGGAATGAGCCACGGAAGGCAACGCCGGCCGGGCCGAATTCGACATCGAAGGCGCGGCAGATTTCATGCTTGACGTCAGCGACCAACGGATATTGGACCTGGCCAATGCCGCCGTTGTTCACCGGCGTGTTCTTCCAAGCGAGGTGAGTGAACTGCGAGTCGATCGAGACGCCGATCACTTCAACGCCGCGCTTCTTGAATTCGTCAAGGCGGTGATCGAAGGCGATCAGTTCGGACGGGCAAACGAAGGTGAAGTCGAGCGGGTAAAAGAAGATTACCGCATACTTGCCCTTGATTTCCTGGGACAGGGTAAAGGGGCGAATTTCATTGTTGCCCATGACGGCGTTTGCGGTGAAGTCAGGGGCTTGCTTGCCAACGAGAACAGCCATGTCATTTCTCCTTGAGGGGTTTTTGTCAGAATAAAAATCGGCGTTGCCGACGTGTCATGCAAAATCGATGGCAGTTAGTCAGCGCTGCGGCAGGCAAGTTCCCACGATTTCAAAATGTGGTGGTCGCGGAGAAACTACGTTGCTAACGGGTGGGTCTCAGTTGAAAAGGCTTGAGGTCGTCGCCAATTTCGGTGTTGGGTTCGTCATTGCTGAGTACACGATGAACGTGAGCGTGGTCGGGCCCTTGGTGTGCCCAGACGGTGAGCGCATCAACGGCGTCTTGCTCGCCGCGAATCAGCGCTTCTACGCTACCGTCGCTGCAATTGCGTACCCAGCCGCACAGGCCGAGCGACATGGCTTTGTTATGCAGCGACCAGCGGAAACCGACGCCCTGCACGCGTCCTTCGATCTGCAGGTGGCGGGTGATGATGCTCATCGATCGCTAGCGGATGCCGGTGATATCGCGGTCAGAATACCTTGCATGAGTTGCAACGGTGTAGGCGGGCAGCCAGGGATCGAAACGTCGACCGGGATGACGTTGTCGACGCGGCCACAAGAAGCGTAGCTTTCACCGAAGATGCCACCGGTACAACCACAGTCGCCGACGGCGACGACCAGCTTCGGGGCGGGGGTGGCGTCGTAGGCGCGCTTCAGGGCAACTTCCATGTTTTTGGCAACCGGCCCGGTGACCAGCAGCAGATCGGCATGGCGTGGACTCGCGGCAAACTTGATGCCGATGGCTTCAAGGTTGTAGTACGGGTTGTTCAGGGCGTGGATTTCCAGCTCACAGCCATTGCATGAACCCGCATCGACATGACGGATGACCAGTGCGCGGCCAAGTTGCCGCAGCATCGCTTCCGAGAGTTGTTGCTGCGTGCGGCGCAGCGTCGTCTCGTCAGTGGCTGGTGCGGGTTCGGTGACAATGCCGGTACGCAGGATTTGGCGGAGAATCGGAAACATGGCGAGCGCGTCCTACAAGTCCGGTCCGGAATACGACAGATTGAACGATTTGTTGATCAACGGAAAATCGGGAACGATGTTGTCGATCACCGCGTGTTCGAGTGCGGGCCAGTTGTGCCAGGAGGGATCATGGCAGTGACAGCGGCGCACCTTGCCGTCATTGCCGGTTTCGAGTGCGACCAGAACATCGCCTCGCCAGCCCTCGACCCAGCCAAAACCGCGCTTGTCCGCTTCGCTGCGAACATCGACGCATGTTTCACCGGTGGGCAGCTCGGCCACGATCCGGCGGATAAGGCGGAGCGATTCGCCGATCTCGGTGAATCGTACCAGCGCGCGCGCAGCGACATCGCCAGTATGCTCAAGGGCCAGGGTGGTGGTCAGTTGATCATACGGTGAGTGAGGGTGGTTACAGCGCTGGTCCCAGGCTTGATTGCTGCCGCGGCCGGCCAAGCCGATGATGCCGAGCCTTCTGGCGAGGGCGGGGGGGATGCATCCGGTGGTCAGGAAGCGATCCTGCAAACCGGCGTGTTCGTCGTAGATGTTTTTCAGGCGACGCAGGTCGACTTCGACGGCTTGGCATTGGGCGAGGATGGCGTCGCCGCCCTTCGCGTCGAGATTGGTGGCGACGCCGCCGGGAATGATGCGATCCATCATGAAACGGTGGCCAAACAGTGTCGCGTTGAGCCGCACCCAGTCTTCCTTGAGGCGCATGAACTGCATGAGCCCGAAAGCGAGGGCAACGTCATTGCCGAGGTAGCCCAGGTCGCCGAGATGGTTGGCAACGCGCTCGCGTTCGAGCAGCAGGGCACGTAGCCACTGTGCACGAGGCGGGGGGGCGGTGCCGGCGACGGCTTCGGTTGCTTGGCAATAGGCCCACGCGTAGGCAACGGTCGAGTCGCCGGACACGCGTCCGGCGAGCTTTGCCCCGTCGGTCAATGCCAGTCCGACAAAGCGACGGTCAATCCCCTTGTGCTTCCAGCCGAGGCGCTGTTCGAGGCGCAGTACCCGCTCGCCCATGACCGAAAAACGGAAATGGCCGGGTTCGATGATGCCTGCGTGAATCGGGCCAACGGCAATTTCATGCACGCCGTCGCCCTCGACGCGTACGAAGGCGTACTCTTCGTTTTCTGCCTCGAAGCAGGTGTCCGGGGCATCCTCGCGCAAGGGGAAGTGATCCTCCGGCCAATTGGCATGGCGTAGCCAGGGGCGGGTGTCATCGCCGTCGAGACGGAGGCCGAGGAGATCGCAGGCTGCACGCTGCAAACGATTGGCGCTCGGGAAGAACGGCGACAGGTCGGGGATGACAGGGCTTTCTGTATCGAGTGGCAGCGTCAGGACAGCGAGCCCCTCGGCAAGATCGAAGGCCGAATGAAGCGCGAAACCGCACGTGACGCGCTCTCCACCCCTGCTACGTTCATCACTCCCCCACAGGCTGACGAGACGTCGCCCGGCTGTCCTTGCCGCCCCGGCGAACGCGAGCAGTTGTGCCGGATCGACCTGCGCCACAAACGTCGGGGTGGCGTGGTCGGCGAGTGCGGAGAATTCAATCGCTGTGTCCAGGAATTGCATGCAGTTCACCCGATGAATTTTGCTGCCTGCCGGAACCATTCGGACAGGTAAGGGGGAATCCACAGGCCGAGCATCAGCACGAGGCCCAAATGGAGGAAAACTGGCAACAGCGCCGGGTTGTGCGCGAGTGGCTTGACCGTCGGTTCGCCGAAGACCATGCCCTGCACTTTGTGGAACATCGAGGCGAAGGCGACGCCAAGCGCGCCGAGCAGGATTGGTGTGGCCCAGGGATGGTGTTTGATGGCCGTGGTCAGGATCATGAACTCGCTGGTAAAAACGCCGAAGGGCGGCATGCCGAGAATGGCGAGGGTACCGAGCATCAGCCCCCAGCCGATGGTTGGTGAGCGCTTGAGCAGGCCCTTGATATCATCGATGACTTGCGTGCCGGCCATCTGCGCGGCGTGGCCGACGGCGAAGAAAATCGCTGACTTGGTCAGTGAATGTACGGTCATGTGCAGCAGGCCGGCGACGTTGGCAACCGGGCCGCCCATGCCGAAGGCGAAGGTAATCAGCCCCATGTGTTCGATCGAAGAGTAACCGAACAGGCGCTTGATATCTTTCTGACGTGAGAGGTAGAAAGCTGGAACGACGACCGTCATCAGTCCGAAGCCCATCATCAGGTGCTCGGCGAAGCGGGTGCCGAGCGCGCCGTCGACGAGTACCTTGCAGCGGATGATGGCGTATAGCGCGACGTTGAGCAGCAGTCCGGAGAGTACGGCGGAAACCGGCGTCGGGCCCTCGGCGTGCGCGTCGGGCAGCCAGTTGTGCAGCGGCACGAGGCCGGTCTTGGTGCCGTAGCCGACGATCAGGAAGAC
>CAYUYI010000153.1:0-5619 GCA_964448995.1 uncultured Propionivibrio sp.
GAAGAACGGTCTGGACAACCTCGGTCAACCGCCACCCGGCAGGGGCCACAAACACGCCCTCCTTGGCCTCGGTCACCGAGCGCAAACGCGAAGTCTTGTCGAAATCGTAGATACGAACCCCCTGCAGCCGGCTGTCAGGCAGCACACTGCGCACATTGATGAAACTCCGGTCATCCTTGACCCAGAGACCACTGCTCAAGGTCCGCCCCATTGCCCGACCGCGTTCCTTGAGACGGAGTTGCTGCGCAGCACGCTCGCTGGAGGGAACCACAATTTCCCCGATCGCAAAGGTCAACACGGCAAAAACCAGGGCGATCTGGAACAAGGTCCCGAGCAAGCGCCCCGTAGACATGCCGGAGGCTCTCAGAACGGTAATTTCCGAATGACGCGCCAGCGCCGAAAGCGCGTACAGCGTGCCGATCAGAACGGCTACCGGCATCAGTTCATAAACGCGCCCCGGCAATCGCAAGCCGACGAACATCAGGGCGTGGTACCACTGATATCCGCTATCACTGACGCTTTTGACCTCACCGATCATGTCAAAAAAACCGAACAGCGCGAGGAAACCAGCCAACACCAGCAAGATTGCGCCCGAGACCTCTCGCGCCAGATAACGCCGATAGATTTTCATCGGAAAAACCGCGAAAGAGAAAGCACGGCAATGCGCCGGAAAAACAACAATGGCAGCAATCCGAGCATGAGCAGATGGACACCTGCCATTCCGGCAGCGAATGACAGCTTGCCGCTGGCCACCCATGCCTGGCTGATCGTCACCAGATTGTTGTAAAGCAAGTAGGCAAACAACGCGAGCAACATGTTGGCAGAACGCCCGGCCCGCGGGTTCACGAAAGACAGCGGGATCGCCAGCAACGCCAAAATGATCGCGGATATCGGCGCGCTGAAACGCCACAACAGCTCGGCCTTCGACGCTCGCTGCCCATCGCGAAGCAAGTCCTGCAAAGGCATGTTGCTCGGTTTGACCTCAATCCCTCGCGATTCCTTGGCCTCCACACGAATCGCGTATTTTCCGTACTCAAGGATGCGGAATTCGGCCAAACCCGGTTCCACCTCGTAGCGCCGGCCATTTTCCAGAACGATGAAACGATCGCCACTTTCGGTATATTCCTGATGTCCGGTCGCAGCCATTGTCACGCCGACCCGGCCATTCTGAACCGAACTCACGAAAACGTTCTTGACGTAGCTTTCGTCGTCGGCCACCGCTTCGACAAAAATCACGCGATTCCCGGCCGAAGATTCCTGGAAAGTGCCCGGCGTCGTTTGCCCTGCGTCCTTGCGGGTGTTCAAGGCGCCACGATACTCAGCACTCTGCGTCTGCGCCCATGGCGACACAAACAGCGCCAGGCCGCCAATGGCAATCACCAGCGGAAACATGAACACCAGCACCGGCCGGATCCATGCGCCCAGAGAGACGCCCGAAGCAAACCACACCACCATCTCCGAATCCCGATAACAGCGTGACAAGGTCAGCAGGATCGCCACGAACGAAGACAGCGAGAGTAAAGTCGGCGTGTAGTTGATTGCCGAGAAGCCAAGCAGCGCCACGACCGCCTCCGGCACGATCGCGCCCTGGGCCGCCTCCCCCAGCAAGCGGATCAGCTGGGTCGTCACCAGGATCGCAAAAAGGGCCACGAAAACGCCGGCCGCGGCCTGGGTGAATTCGCGCCGGGTGGCACGCTGAAAAATCATTTTTTGGCTTTAACGAAAAACTACGGGGATATAATCGCCGCTTAGCCAGAAACCCGGCCAACCAGAGGAACCAAGCGGTGGAATTTAGCATAAAAAGCACCCATCCGGACAAACAACGCACCGCCTGCACCGTTGTCGGCATCTTTGAAAACGGCCAGTTGACGGCAGCGGCAGCGATGCTCGACCGTGCGTGTGGGAACGCCCTGCGAACGTTGATCGAGCACGGCGACTTCGAGGGTCGCAGCGGCGCCAGCCTGATGCTGCATCATGTCCCGAACAGTCCGTGCGAACGGATTCTGCTGATCGGCCTCGGCAAAGAGAAAGAATTCCGCGAGAAGGATTACGGCAACGCCGTGCGCGCCGCCATGAAAGCTCTCAAGGATTGCGGTGCGGCCGAAGCCTATCTGACACTGACGACCCTGACCGTAACCAACCGCGACAGCGCCTGGAAAATCCGTCAGGCCGTGCTGATCGGCCAGGAAAGCGGCTACCGCTTCGAACAATTCAAAAGCAAGAAAGGCGATAAAACGCCCCCCCTCGCTCATCTTCTTCTGGCCGTCGACAATCGCAAAGAAATCGCTGCCGCCGAAGCGGCGCTCGCCGAGGGATTGGCCATCGCCGAAGGCATCGCGCTGGCGAAGGATCTCGGCAATCTGCCCGGCAATATCTGCACACCGAACCATCTGGCCGACGCTGCCCGACAACTGGCGCAGGAGCACGCCCTCGACTGCGAAATTCTCGATCGCGACGCCATGGCGCAACTGGGCATGCACTCGCTGTTATCCGTGGCGCGGGGCTCCGACCAACCACCACGTTTCATCGTCCTGCGCTACCGCGGACTCCCGACTGCGACGGTGAAAAACGCCAAGAACGGCACAAAGACCGGCAAACCTATCGTTCTGATCGGCAAGGGCATCACCTTCGATTCAGGCGGCATCTCGCTCAAACCGGGCGAGGGTATGGACGAAATGAAATTCGACATGTGCGGCGCTGCGGCCGTCCTCGGCACGCTCAAGGCTGTCGCCCGCATGCGCCTCGCACTTGATCTTGTGGTCATTGTCCCTGCCAGCGAGAATATGCCCGGCGGCAGCGCCAGCAAGCCGGGCGACATCGTCACCTCGATGTCCGGTCAGACTATCGAGATTCTCAATACCGATGCCGAAGGCCGCCTGATTTTGTGCGATGCACTGACCTACAGCGAGCGGTTCAAGCCCGACGCCGTCATCGACGTCGCCACGCTCACTGGCGCCTGTGTCATCGCCCTCGGCCACGTCGCTAGCGGTCTTTTTGCCAACAACCACCACCTGGCGAACGCCCTGCTCGACGCCGGCGACGAATCACTCGACCGCGCCTGGCAACTGCCGCTCTGGGACGACTATCAGGAACAACTCAAGAGCAATTTCGCCGACATGGCCAACATCGGCGGACGCCCTGCCGGCAGCGTTACGGCCGCCTGTTTTCTGTCGCGTTTCGCCAAAAAATTCAACTGGGCACACCTGGATATTGCCGGTACCGCCTGGAAAGGCGGCGCCGAAAAGGGTGCCACGGGGCGGCCGGTGGCACTGCTTACTCACTACCTGCTGGGACGCGCCGGAAGGAGGCACGATTGACACAAGTCTTCTTCTACCACAATGCCCGCGACCGGCTCGCCGCTGCCGTCACGCTGATTAGCAAGGCTGCCGCACAAAAAAAGGCGCTCGTCATCTACGCACCGGATCGTGAAATCGCCGAAGCGATCGACCGCCAGCTCTGGATTCAGGAGCCGACCAGTTTTGTCCCGCATGTTGGTGACCGTTCGCCATTGGCGGCGGAAACCCCGGTCATCATCACCGACTCGATCGAATCGTCACTCCAAAACGAACGACTTTTCAATCTTTCGGCCGACATCCCGCCCAGTTTTGCGCGCTTCACCAGCCTCATCGAAGTTGTTGGCAGGGAAGAAGCCGACCGGCAAGCCGGCCGTGCACGCGTCAAGTTTTACAAGGATCGCGGCTACGAAGTCAAATTCATCGACCTCGCGGAGAAACACTGATGGCTGAACCCGTCGACATCGTGGATCGCGCCGACTCGCTGATGCAGCGACGCCGGACTTTCGTCGCCACCCGATCCGTTCCGCCGGCGCCGCTGCCTGTGGCCGAGGATGACGATCTTCCGGTTCTCACCGAAGTCGTTTCGCCCGAAGCCGCCGTTGCCGAACCGAAAACCGAGCATTTTGACGATACGCAGATCACGCTGCTTGCCTCCGAGATTGCCCACGCCTTTGGCGAACAACTTGCCAACGACCTGCCGATTCTGCTGGAAACCGCCCTGCTCCGTGCCAGCAAAGAGTTGCGTTCGGGAATTTCGGAGATCATGGAAAGCGCCCTGCGCGATTTCATCGCACGGCGCAAGCAACTGCCTCTGCCCCTGGAAGAACCGGGCGGGGCAGACCAATAAGACCGCCGCCAACGCGACACGATCACGGTCAAACCTGACGTCTCGGCGTAATCGGCTCAGCGCCCGGCTTCAAACACGAGCTCGTCGGCCACCGTCGCCACGACCGATTCCCACCCGCCCCCCGGGGGTTGACGGAACAAACGCATGACGCCCGGATACCATGGGGAATCTTCCCGGTCGGTTAACCAGCGCCAGTCGGTTTTGTAATCAGGCAACAAAACCCAGCAAGGCCGCCCGAGCGCACCCGCCAGATGTGCGACCGCCGTATCGACGCTGATGACCAGATCGAGACAACCCACAAGCGCTGCGGTGTCAGCAAAATCTGCCAATTCGTGGCCCAATGCCAGCAGGTTCATCCCGGGCGGCGGCGCCAGCGCTTCATCCTGGCCAGCGCCCTTTTGCAAGCTGATGAAACACACGTCTTTCGCACGACTGAGCGGCAGGAGCATCGCCAGCGACGGAAGAGAGCGGTCGGCATCGTTCTCGAAGAGCGGATTGCCCTTCCACACCACCCCCACACGCAACCCATGCGTCGGCAAGCGTGCCTGCCAATGCGCCACACGCGGCAAAGGGGCCCAGAGATACGGAATCTGCGCCGGCAGGTTTCCGGATCCCGTTTGGCAATACCCCGGCAGACTCAAGGCGGGTGACCAGAAATCCCATTCATCCGTGGGAATCTCGTCATCCAGTGCGTACACCTGATCGATCGCCGGCAGCGTCGACAACAAGGATTTCAGGCCCGGATGACAGATCAGCGATACGCGTATCGCGCCACGTTGCTTAAGCCACGGGACGTAGCGGCTGAACTGGATCATGTCGCCGTAGCCGGCCTCGCAGCCCACGACCACCGATTTTCCGACCAACGATTCGCCCTGCCAGCGAGGACAGGCGAAATGACGTTCAAGGGGCGCGTACCAATCGCGCGCCTCAAGGCATGCCCACCCCTCGGCGAAGCGCCCTTGGCGCAAGAGCACGTACGCAAAGTTGAAGCGCGCCTTCCGGTACGCCGGATCCAGGGCCAAGGCCGTGCGATAGCACTGTTCCGCCTCGGCCTCGCGCTTGCCGCAAGCCAGCAACACCCCATAATTCGACCATGCCACCGCCGATGCGGGCGCACGCCGCAACGCGGCCTGACTGAGGGCTTCAGCTTCGACAAAACGTTTGCCTTCGAGCAGAAGAACCGCCAGATTCAAATACGCCTGAACGCAAGCGGGATCAAGCCTGAGCGCCTGCCGGAAATAGGCTTCGGCCTCTTCCGGCCCGCCCGCTCGTTGGCGTATCAGTCCGAGATTGACCCAAGCCTCCGTCAATTCGGGGGCCAGGGCCGCGACTTGGCGAAAGCTCGCCTCGGCACCAACATGATCGCCAGCCATCAACTGCCGCGCGCCCTCGGCAAAAAGCGCTTCGGCAACAACGGACGACACGGGGAAACTCAGGCCGGTAACGGGGCCGGCGTCAGCGGCGAATGCCCGGTCT
>CAYUYI010000154.1:0-5572 GCA_964448995.1 uncultured Propionivibrio sp.
ACGCTCTTCCAATACTTCACAGCTTGCGTAGAGTTCTCCGCGAAGTTGCTGTGCCGACCAAGGCAGAAGGAGTTCGGCTTCGACGAGATCCTTCTGGAAAAAGGCGATGATCGTTCGGCGCAGCTTTGCGACGTCATCCGGGCGGCGGGCACTGATCACCTCGCAGTCCGGGTACTGTTCCCTGAGCATTGCTTCGCGTTCGACTTGTTCCGCAATGTCGCCGACGCAGTCGATCTTGTTGAAAACAAGAAGGCGTGGCACCGTGTCTGCGCCAATTTCATCGAGCACGTCGTCGGTCACCGCAAGCTGGCGCTCAAATCCGGGATCACTGGCATCGATGACGTGGAGCAGCAACGCTGCGTCCAGCGCTTCTTCGAGCGTTGACTTGAATGATGCGACCAAGTCATGAGGCAGATTCTTGATGAAACCGACGGTGTCACTAACGAGCACACGCGGCACGCTCTCCGGCTGCAGGGTGCGCACCGTCGTGTCGAGGGTGGCGAACAGCTTGTTGGCGACCAGGACTTCGCTGCCGGTGAGTGCCCGCATCAAGGTGGACTTGCCGGCGTTGGTGTAGCCGACGAGTGCGGTACAAGCCAGTCCCTGTCGTTCTTGCCGCCGTGAGCGCTGTATCTTGCGTTCGGCGTCCATCGCGAGGATTTCCTGCTGGAGTTCGGCGATCCGATCACGGATCTTGCGGCGGTCCAGTTCCGTATGCGACTCACCGGCCCCGCGTCCGCCCATGCCGCTCCGCTGTCGTCCTTGCGGCCCAGCCAGTTTTGCCGCTTCGCGCAGGCGCGGCGCCATGTAACCCAGGCGGGCAATTTCCACCTGGGCTCGCGCGGCGCGGGATCTTGCGTTGCGATGGAAAATCTCGAGGATGACCATGGTGCGGTCCATGACTTCGCAGCCAATCTCATTCTCGAGGTTTCGGGCCTGTGACGGCGAAATTTCGTGGTCAACAAGAATGGCGTCGATGATGAAGTCGCCGGCATGTGTCTGCGTTGACGCGGTGTCGTCAATCCCCGATTCACCATTCACGAAACGGCGTATTTCCTCCCGCTTGCCAGCACCCATGTAGGCCGTCGTGTCGAACCCCGAGCGCTTCTGCGTGAATGTATGGACAACCTTGAACCCCAGAGTTTTCGCCAGATCGCGCAGTTCGGCGAGAGATGCTTCGAATTCCGTATCGCTCACACTTGGCCGTTGAACGGCGGCCACTACGGCGTATCTGGGATTTTCGTTAACGTCTGTCTGCATTCGGGGAAAGCTTTCTTTGAGGGGGATGTTTGGCAATGGTAACCGCCAACGCCGCTTTCGCTCGTCTTGATCGAAGGGCAGCCAAGCGTGCTGGTATTGAATCACCGATTTGTTCGATATTTTTCAATTTTCCAACGCACGCACTTTGACGATCTTGCCCTTAACCTTGCCGGTGGCCAGCTTGCGCACCGCCTCGCCGGCGAGTTCTCGCGCCACGGCGACGTAGGTGGATTGGTCGGTGACGGTGATCTTGCCGACCTGCTCGCGGGTAAAAGTACGCGCACCGGGCACTTCAGCCGTCAATGCGCCCAGAACGTCGCCCGGGCGGATTTTTTCCTTGCGGCCGCCGAGAATCTGCAGGGTGACCATAGGTGGGAGCAAGGCGTCATCGTTGCCGCTTTGAAGCGAGCCAAGCGTATGCCATTCGGGCTCGCTGCCGGTCATCCGGGCGATGGTATCGACGCGGCGCCGGTCGCGCGGGCTGCACAGGCTAAAGGCCCAGCCATCCTCGTCGGCGCGGCCGGTACGGCCAATGCGGTGAATGTAAATTTCCGGGTCAGGCGTGACGTCGACGTTGATGACGGCTTCGAGCCGGTCGATATCCAGTCCGCGCGCGGCGACGTCGGTCGCCACCAGCACTGAGCAACTGCGATTGGCAAACTGGATCAGCACCTGGTCGCGTTCACGTTGCTCCAGATCACCGTTCAGGGTCAGTGCGTGAAAACCCTGAGCATGCAGCACATCGAGCAAATCGCGGCATTGCTGTTTGGTGTTGCAGAAGGCCAGCGTGCTGATCGGCCGGTAGTGCTTGAGCAGAATGGCGACGGCCAGCAGGCGTTCCTCATGTTTGACTTCGTAAAAACGCTGCCGGATCTTGCTGTCCTCGTGCTGCTCGAGCAGTTTGACTTCCTGTGGGTGACGCAGGAACTGGTTCGCCAGTTTTTCAATGCCCTCCGGGTAGGTGGCCGAGAAGAGCAGGGTCTGGCGGCGTGTTGGGCAGTGTTCGGCGACGAATACGATGTCCTCGTAAAAGCCCATGTCGAGCATGCGATCGGCCTCGTCGAGAACGAGCGTGTTGAGCGCGTCAAGGCTCAGGTTGCCGCGTTCCAGGTGATCCATGATGCGCCCCGGTGTGCCGACGACGATGTGCGCGCCGTGTTCCAGGCTGCCCCGTTGCGGTCCGATGGGCGTGCCGCCGCACAGCGACAGCACCTTGATGTTGTCTTCGAAGCGCGCCAAACGGCGGATTTCCTGCGTCACCTGTTCGGCCAGTTCGCGCGTCGGGCAGAGCACCATGGCTTGCACGGCAAAGCGGCGCGGGTTGAGATTGGTCAGCAGGGTAATGGCGAAGGCCGCCGTTTTGCCGCTGCCGGTTTTGGCTTGCGCAATCAGGTCTTTCCCGCTCAGCGAGATCGGCAGGCTGGCCGCCTGGATCGGCGTCATCGTCTGGTATTCCAACTGTTTCAGGGACGCGCGCAGGCCGGGCGACAGGGATAGCGTGTCGAAGGAACTGACTTCGCCGGTGACGGGGGCCTCGGTGATTTCGCTCATATCAGTCAATCCTTGGCTCGGTTGGCAGCGAGTGGCTTGCGCCGGCGTTGGCCGGGCCGCGCCTTGCCGCTCTCAGCCGGGGGCTTGGGCGCCAGCAGCGTCGTGCCTCCACGCTTGGTCGACGCGCGGTGCGCCAGAATGGCAACGCTGACTTCCTTGGCAGAGAGCAGAATCGGTGCGTGCACTCCTGCTTTTGCCTCGTAGGCCGCCAGCTTTTCCTTGATGCCGGCGATACGACGGGCGGTGTCAGCGGTTCTCGAGGGGTTGGCCATGACCTTTTGCGCCTCCGCCGTTAACGTAAAACCGTCGCCTTGAGCGCAGATCAGGCCGCATTGGGACAGCCGGGAGAAACTTTCGATCAGCCGCACATTGGCAGGAATGACGCCTTGAACGATCTCGGCCGCCGCGACAATCTCGATCAGTTCGGCGGGCCTGCGCTTTGAGGAAAGCGCCAGCGAAAGCAACAGAAGAACATCAATGTCGTGGATTGGGTGCATCGGAGACCTTTGGTATGCGGGAAGGGGAGAGCCAAGGGATGGCGAGTGTACTGGATTGGCGGGAGAAAACCTGCTGTTTTTGCGAGAGATCTTCAAACGCAGCTTTCGCCGGAATGACGAGTCCGGATTTGTGCAGCGCATCCTTAGCTTAACCCATTGCTGACCGAACCTTTCAGTCCTGCACCAATGGCACGCACAATCCTCCTTGCGGGCTGGTGCGACCTAGCGAGAGACGATCAGTGTGGTGCCGATAACAGTGATCGCCGCACCAAACCACGCGCCGCGGGCCGGCGGGCGACGCAGATGCCACCAGAGCAGGGGTAGCACGAGAATCGGCGTGACCGACGACAGAATGGCGACCATGCCCACGTCGCCCAGTTTGAGCGCCGCTAACAGGAACGTCATTCCGAGAGCAATGCTGACAAACCCGCTCATGGCCGTTTGCGCAAGCACCGTGGCACTGAGCGGGCGAGTTGGCAGCGCAACCTTGACGCCAAGCCAAAGCAGGCAGAAGTGTGCGCCGCAAGCGACCGAAACGCGAATCGCCGAAGCAACAACGGGGTCCATGCCGTCGGCCATGGCGGGCTTGGCAATCAGGGTGCCCAGCGCTTGGCACAGCGCCGCCACGAGTCCGAGCGCAATTCCGATGCGGGGATGGCCTCGGGTGGTTTCCCAGGCGTGGTCTTCGGTCTTGCGATGGCCGAACGCAATGGCAATCATGACCCCAGAGATGGTCAGGCCGGTCCCGATCATGGTTTGGGCGGCCATGCGTTCGCCGAAGACGACAAAGCCGAGAAGCGCGCTGAATACGGCGTTGGTGGCAAACAGGATGCCGGCGCGTCGCGGGCCAAGACGATTCATCGCCGAGAACAGGGCGGTATCGCCCACGAATATGCCGATCAGGCCGCTGATCGCCATCGCTCCGGTGTGTGCCAGTGCTGTTGGCTGAAAGCTACCCAGCGCCAGTGTCGTCGCCCACAACATGGCGGCGACCGTGAGCATGCGCCACCGCGTGAAGGAAAATGCGCCCAAATGACGCGATGGTTCGGCCGATAATAGGCCGCCGAAGGCCCAGCAGGCAGCGGCAGCCAGGGCAAAGAAATCGTAGGGCATGGGCAATGTCAGCGTTATTGCAGGTGGTCTAGCGCCGGGCGGCTATCCACCACGACCGACGGGGCTTCTTCGCGGGCTTCGTGTTGTTGCATCGCCCACATCTGCGCGTATTGGCCGTGCCGTCGCATGAGTTCGGCGTGGGTGCCGCGTTCAACGATGCGCCCTGCGTCCATCACCAGAATTTGGTCGGCGTTCATTATCGTGGACAGGCGATGTGCGATGATCAATGTCGTTCTCCCGCGTGTCGCCTGATCGAGACTGGATTGGATGGCTTTTTCCGTTTTCGAATCGAGGGCTGAGGTGGCCTCGTCGAAAATCAAAAGCGCCGGATTTTTCAGTAGTGCACGCGCAATGGCAACACGTTGCTTTTCACCGCCGGAGAGTTTGAGCCCGCGCTCGCCAACCACCGTTGCCAGCCCTTCCGGGAGGAGCGTGGCGAACTCGGTGAGCTGCGCCGCTTGCGCCGCTGCCAGCACTTCGTCGTGTGTCGCTTCCGGCCGACCGTAGTGGATGTTGTAGTAAATGCTCTCGTTGAACAGCACGGTATCCTGCGGCACGATGCCGATCGCCGCGCGCACGCTCGCTTGCCGGAGGTCGCGCAGGTCGTGCTGGTTGATGCGGATGGCGCCGCCAGTGACGTCGTAGAAACGATAGAGCAGCCGCGCCAACGTCGACTTGCCGGCACCTGATTTGCCCACAACAGCGACCGTCTTGCCCGTCGGGATGACGAAATTGACATCGAACAGAATGGGCCGCTTGTCGTCATAGGCGAAATCGACGTGCTCGAAGCGGATCTCGACGTCGCCGTGCGGCAGATCGATGGCGCCGGGCGCGTCGACGACTTCGCGGTGGGTGCTGAGCAGCTTGAACATGCGCTCGATGTCGGTCAACGACTGACGGATTTCGCGATAGACGACCCCCAGGAAATTGAGTGGCATGTAGAGCTGGATCAGGAAGGCGTTGACCAGCACCAGATCGCCGATCGTCAGCTGTCCGCTGAGTACGCCGGCCGATGCTCGCCACATCATTGCAGTCACGCCGATTGCGATGATCGCCTGCTGGCCGATGTTGAGCAGCGACAGCGAAATCTGGCTGCGCGTTGTCGCGTCCTCCCATTTCTGCAGATTGCTGTCGTAGCGCCGCGCCTCAAA
>CAYUYI010000155.1:0-5553 GCA_964448995.1 uncultured Propionivibrio sp.
GGGCAACCATAACAACAGGCAACGATACAGAAGATCGGGATCGACCGGCTTGGCAATAAAATCGTTCATCCCGGCTTCCTCGCATGCCAGGCGATCTTCATCAAAAACATTGGCAGTCATGGCAATGATCGGTACCTCGCGGTAAGCCGACAGGCGCCGGATTGCACGCGTCGCTTCAAGGCCGTTCATGCGCGGCATCTGCATGTCCATCAGGATCGCGTCATACTGGCGGCAACCGGCCTTATCCACCGCCTGAACGCCGTCCTCGGCCGTATCGACATCGAGCCCCGCCGCGTTCAACAGATCGACCGTTACTTCCCGATTGATCGCCGTATCTTCAACCAAGAGAATGCGCGCACCGGCCCGCGTCGCGTGCAACAGCAATTCCGGCTGATCCGGACCGGATCGCGCGGTCGGCACTTCCCGATCCGACGGCCCTCGCTGCAATTCAGCCGTAAACCAGAAAGTACTCCCCCGACCCGGCTGGCTTTCCACGCCGGCATCCCCCTTCATCAACCATGCCAAGCGTCGGGTGATCGCCAGGCCCAGGCCGGCACCACCGTATTTGCGGGTCGTCGAGGAATCGACTTGCTCGAACTCTTGGAACAGTTGCCCGATCTTGTCCTGATCGATCCCGATGCCCGTGTCGGCAACCTCAAACCGGACCCGCAGCACCCCCTCGCATTCCGACAACAGCCGCGCCCGAATGTCGATCGATCCGGACTCGGTGAATTTGACGGCATTCCAGGCGAAGTTGAGCAACGCCTGACGCAACCGCGTGGGATCGCCACGCAACCAGCCCGGCACGTCGCCGTGATCGAGGCGAACCACCAATCCCTTTTCCTGCGCCGCCAATCCAACGATCGAACCGACGCTATCGATGACTGAGGACAGATGAAAGACCGTATCTTCCAGGCGAAGATGATCGGCCTCGATCTTCGACAGATCGAGGATATCGTTGATGACCGAGAGCAGATGCCGGCTGGCCTCGTCGATCCGATCAAGCCGTTCGCTTTGTGCCTGCGCGATCTGGCCGCGGCGCAACAAGTGCGTAACCCCCATGATGGCGTTGATCGGCGTGCGGATTTCATGGCTCATATTGGCGAGAAACGCGCTTTTCGCCTGGCTTGCGGCCTCGGCACGGCGCTGTGCCTCCTGTAGTTCGCGCGTCCGGATCGCGACCACTTCTTCCAAGTGATTGCGATATTGATCCAGTTCTTCGTCGATTCGCTTCCGTTCCGTAATGTCGTCCTTGATGCCGACAAAGTGGGTGACGCGGCCATCGGCCTGACGGAGCGGGATGATCAACGCCAGCTCGATGAATTCCTGCCCGTCACGCGTGCGATTGATGAACTCGCCGCGCCACGGAATGCCTGCCGTGATATCGGCCCACATGTCCACGTAGGTTTGAGTGGGCGTTTTGCCGGACTTGAACAGACGCGGCGTCTGCCCGATCAGTTCGTCGCGGGGATACCCGGTCCGTTGTACGAGCGCCTCGTTAACGTATTCGATCCGCGCCTCGGCATCGGTGATGACAATACTCTCCGGACTCTGCTCGATCGCCAGCGACAGTTTGTGCAACCGAGCCTCATTGGCACGAAGTTCGGTCACGTCGCGCGCGATGCCGAACACGCCGACGACCTTGCCATCCCCGTCTCGCACCGGCCCTTTGGTTGCCATGAAATGACGGGCCTCGCCGCGGACCGTGACGACCTCTTCGTAAGTCATTACCTGATTCGCAGCCATGACCGCCAGATCATTCGCACGGACCACAGCCACCTCAGCCGCAGAAAACAGGGAGGAATCGTCATGCCCCAGAATTTCACCAACCGACCGACCGGCAAAAGCGGCCATGCTGGGATTGATGAATTCGTAGCGTCCATCGGCATCCTTGACGAATACGATATCGGTCGTATTCGCCGCGATCGTTTCGAGGAGCTGTATCGCACGGGTCTTTTCGCGCTGCGCCCCCCATTGCGCCTGCAGCGAGTCTTCCATCTGGCGATGCGACCTGCGGATCAGCGCGAACAACAGCAGCGAAGTCACGGCGACGAACAGCCAGCCCTTGATCATGCTCACCCACGCGACCTGATGCGGATCGCTGAAAAGCAGGAGGGTCAGATTATCGGAGCAGAGGATCCAGAGGCTCGAAAATCCGGCATAGAGCAACACGATGCGCAAGGCACCGGACGCATGTCTGTTCGCATCACCGCTCATGACTTTCATCCGACACAGCCCCGCACGCCGCATCGATCAACCGGCGGGCAATGCTCACCGGGTCAGGCAACGGCGGCAAATCGTTGCGTGCGAACCAACCTGCCGCTTCAATCTCAACGGGATCTGGCGTGATCGTGCCGCCCGCATAATCGGCAAAAAAGGCCAGCATCAACGAATCTGGGAAAGGCCACGGTTGACTCTGGAAATACCGGAGATTGGCAATCTCGATGCCAACCTCCTCGCGCACTTCACGGACAGCACATTGCTCGAGTGTTTCACCCGCCTCGACAAACCCGGCCAGCGCACTGAACACACCGGGCCGAAAATGCGGACTGCGCGCCAGCAACAGTTCGTCCCCACGAGCGACCAAAACCATGACGGCGGGAGAAATTCTCGGATAGGCCAGCAGTCCGCAGGACGGACATTCCATCGCGAATTCCGTGCTGCGCATCACGGTCGGCGTCGCGCAGCGACCGCAAAAGCGGTGGTTTTTCTTCCAGTCAAGCAATTGTGTGGCACGCCCCGCCAACGCAAAGGCTTCCGCGCCGGCAGCGCCGTAGAGCGCGCGAACAGCCGTCAATTCGCCGTCCAACCCCGCTGGCACCGTCGCCACGTCGGCCGCATAACACGGCCGCCCCTGCCATTGCCCGACCCGCAACGCCTGATCGGGAGACCCGAACACGCCCGCCTCAGCCAAAGGGAAGGTCTTGCCCGGCGTCTCGCCATGCACCGCGAGCACCTGATTTTCGCAGCGCAATATCCAGTAACCTGTCACGTCATTCATCGAAAATCCCGGCCCTCAATGACGGCGAGCTTGCCGATCGCCAATCGCTTCATTGTATCCACTTCACGCCCGACGCGCGCCCGAACATCGCGCCGTTGGGCCTTCCGTCTGTGCCCCGCCGCGTGATTTGACTACAATAGCCGCTTTTCTGCGTTCGCGCCTGCCACGCCGGGAACGAACCAAAATCTCGGCTCCGTTTTCTTCTGAACATTCCATGAAAGATCTGATTCCTCCGCGGTTCATCCCCGGTTGCTTCTGCAAAACAGCGTCAACCTCGATACTGCGTCACGCGCCGGCGATCCGGGCACTGCACTGGCTTGTCGCCGGACTGATCATTGCCGCGCTCGTCATGAGCACGCTCGTCATGCCCGGTATCCGCAACGATTCCCCGGAAAAAATCGATGCGCTGCGCCGACACATGTCGGTCGGCACGCTCGTCTTCCTGCTGACGCTCGCCCGACTGTTCGTTCGCCGCCGCACGTTACGACCGGATTTCCTAAGCTCCGGCATGATCTGGGCGGACTGGCTGGCACGTTCGGTGCATCGGGTATTCGATCTGCTGATCCTGACCATGATCGGCAGTGGTATCGGCATGGCGCTGTTGGGTGGCCTGCTTCCCATCATTTTCGGAGCGAGCGGCGTTCTGCCGATGAATCTGGAAGCGCTCCCACTCCATGCGCTTCACCGAGGCATCGGGTTCGGTTTGTTCGGTTTGCTCGCTCTGCATGTCGGCGGCGCGCTCTACCATCAACTGATTCTTCGCGATGGCCTGATCGAGCGGATGGCGCCCGGATTGACGCGGCGCTGAAGGATGGCAAAGACTGCATGCGCTGATCGAATCGGCTGACCCACGCATCCACGCCGCAACGCGGTCACCGCCCCTTCGCCCGACACTGATCGCACTGATCGTCGCGCCCTCGCGCTGAACGGGGCGGGCGGCTTTGCCGACGACCTCCTTTCAAACTAAAGACCGCCTGCTCCGTATTTTTACGGATACCGGCATCGGGCCATTCGCAGTAGCGTTCCCCACGATGCCCGCGATCGGCAATCATAAAAAAGGCGTTGGCAAACGCCCCGAGTCAAGCAACGTCGATCACCGGCCCCTGTCGATGCGAAGCGATTTCACGGTCTAGCGCAAGGAGCAACAATGAAACCTCGACGCCACTGGTTCCATGACATGACGATCGGCCGCAAACTGTGCCTGGTTCTGGCGTTGGCTGCGATTGTCTCGCTGGGAGGCACAACGATCTATCTCACCCGGCAAGTGGCACACATGGCGAATGCTGACGGGCTCTCGTCGCTCCGACAAATCGCACGCACCAATATCGACATGATCGACGCCTATGGACGAGGACTCGAGGACACAATCAATCGCTTAGGAAATGTTTTCGCCGACTATTTTTCCGAGCCCTTTTTCCTCGACGACAAGACGGTGATTGCGATCGGCGACATGAAGACATCGGCCTTGCGTACCGGGAAAACCACGCTGAATCTCGATTTCGCCGCCGTCGACCGGTTTCGTGCAGCCACAGGCGGCATCGCCACGATCTTCGTTCGCCAGGGCGACGACTTCATCCGCATCACGACCTCGTTGAGGAACGAAAAAGGCGAGCGCGCCATCGGCACGCTGCTCGACCACAAACATCCCGGCTATGCCAAAACCAAGGCCGGCGAACCCTACCTCGGCCGGGCCAACCTGTTCGGACGCGATTACATGACGAAATACCTGCCCATCCGAGATGCGGCAGGCCATGTCGTCGGCGCGCTGTTTGTCGGAATCGACTTCACCGACGGGCTGAAAAACGTGAAGGACAAGATTCGTGCCGCCCATATCGGCAACCGGGGATTCGTTTATGTCATCGATGCCAACGCCGGCCCCAATCAAGGCAAGCTGCTGGTTCATCCCGAGCGTGAAAACCAGATCGCGCTTGAAACGAAGGATGCCGATGGCAATGCCTTCATCAAGGACATGCTGACCCGGAAGTCGGGCAATATCACCTATTCGTGGTCCGGCAAGGATGGCACCGCGCTTTCCGAGATGATCGCCGTGTTCGAGCACTACCCGGAATGGAACTGGATCGTTGTCGGTAACAGCTACACCGAAGAGTTCAACACGTTGAACCGGACCATCCGGAACACGCTGATCGTTGCCCTCGGTCTCGCCCTGATCGTCATGCTCGGGCTGGTCCTGATTAGCATTCGGCGTTGGATTTCCGCCCCGATTGGTGCAGCGGTTGTGGTGGCAGAACGGCTGGCGGAAGGCGACCTGACGGTGAAGCTCGACGCGGACGGCAAGGACGAAGTCGGGCAACTGATGACGGCCATGCAAAGCATGATCGGCAAACTCACCCAGATCATCGGCGAAGTCCGCACCGCCGCCGACAATCTCTCCAATGCCGCCGGTCAGGTCTCGGCCACCGCCCAGTCGTTGTCGCAGTCCTCCTCCGAGCAAGCCGCTTCGGTCGAGGAAACCACCTCGTCGATGGAAGAGATGACGGCCTCCATCGCCCAGAACACCGAGAACGCCCGCGTCACCGACGGCATGGCCTCGA
>CAYUYI010000156.1:0-5443 GCA_964448995.1 uncultured Propionivibrio sp.
TTGAGTGCGGGCAAGGCAACATTCCGATTTTCGACGTAACGGTAGAATACCGCTCCGCCCGCGATACTGGCCATCCAGGCAATCGCCGCAAAGTACAGAGAGGCGGACGGCTCGGTGGGGGCCGCGCGTGCATAAATCCCGTTGATGATGAGAATGATCGGGAAGTGGATCAGAAAAACGGAGTAGGAAATTTTTCCGAGCCAGGCGAGCACCTGGTTTTGTGGCCAAACCGTGAGTTTGTTCAGGTATTGGGCGAAACCGAGGGAAAGCGCTGTGAGCAGTGCGATCAGGATGCGGGAACGGAAATCAATGATCAAAGCGATACCGACGATTGCGGCAATGATCATTAATCCGGTGAGGACATTTTTGTTCCGGCCGTTCCAGAATGTCAGCACCCCGAGGCCATACGCACCGATGAAATAGATGGCCCAGTTGTCCCAGTCGCTCTGGCGATTGAAATAGAGCAGAGAGAGGACGACGAGCAGGAGGATCAACGTTTTGGCTGTTGTTTGTGCGTGCTCGGGCGCAAATCGGCGAGCCACCCAGAGGGTGCCTAACAACAGGGTATACAGCTGAAAGTCGATGGCGATGTACCAGACTCCGGCGGAAAGCGAATCGACGCCAAGAATGCCGTGCAGGAGCGTGGCATGGGCGAGAATCTGCAGAATCGTGGGGGCGGATGGAATGGCGTCGTCGCTAAACATCTGGCGGGCGATCGCAGAAAGTACAATGCTGACGAACACCGCGCCAATCAATGGAATAGCCAGCTTGAAATAGCGCTTTCTGATGTGTTCGAACGGTTTCTTTGTCGCCAACATGCCCTCTGGTGCCAGTGAGCGGGCAGCCAGGAACCCGCCAATGACGAGAAAAACCTGTACGGCGATGCGAGCATCTCTGGCCAGCCATTCAAAAACAAGTGGCAAAGTGCGGTGCGCCGCTTCTGAGAGAGGACCGTAAAATGCCAGATGGTGGAGCAGGATCAACTGCGAGGCAATGGCTTTTAGGCTGTCGATGAAGCGCAGTCTTGGCTGAGTCACCGACATAGGGCTTGTTCGGCGCGCTGGCTCAGGCAGGCGATGAGCAGCATCGGCCATTGCTGCGCCCAGTGCGCGGCCGGTTCGCGCGAAAAGCCGCTCTTGGCATATTGCTGCCAGCGGCCGACCACGAAGCAAAGCAACAGGTTGGCCAGAGCCCCGAAATCCGCTTCTGCGGAAAGCTGACTCTGCGTGGCGGCGACGCGCAATGCTTGCTTGATCGCGGCTTCGATCTTGTCGTGGAGCAGGTTGATCCTCGCCTGAAGCCGCTCGTTCTCGTTGACCAGTGCGTCTCCGGTGAGCACGCGTGTCATTCCCCGGTTGCGCTGGGCGAAGTTGAGAAGCAGTGCCATGATATGTTCAACCTGCTGCAGCCCTTGATGCTCTTCGGCGGAAATCTGGTTGATGACCCCGAACAGGCTGGTTTCGATGAATTCAATCAACCCCTCGAACATCTGCGCTTTACTCGCGAAATGTCGGTAAAGCGCTGCCTCCGAGCAATCCAGTCTCGCTGCCAGCGCTGCTGTGGTGATTTTTTCCCCTTTGGGGTTTTCAAGCATTGCAGCGAGGGTTTGCAGGATTTGCAGTCGTCTTTCGCCGGGCTTGGCCATGGTGTCGGTTCCCTGAGTTGTGGATGCCAGCCGTGTTGGGTGCAATGGAGTTGTTTTTGGTTGGTGGCGTGCGAATTATAGCCGGCCCAAGTATTTCGGCAAATCCAGAACCGATGCGAGCTTTATGTCTACATATGGGCTGCAGCGTGTGCTGGTACTTACCCACACGGTTTTCATGTGCAATGCGCGCGCGGTTTTCAAATTGTTGAGCGTGTCTTCCACCATGACACAGCGGCGCGGATTCAGTCGTTCTTGACGCAGGATCCGAAGAAATCCGGAGATGGCCGGCTTCGGGTGGTAGCGGAGCCGCTCGATGGAATAGATGGCTGAGAAATGGTAGCGGATACCGAGCACGGCGAGTAACGTCTCGACATAGTGGTACGGCGCGTTGGAAAACAGGATTTTTTTTCCGGGCAGGCGCTTCAGCATGTCTTTCAGACCGCGTTCAGCGACTACCAAGCGCTCGATCCCGGAAAACTGATGCGTGTGGTGCAGAAAATGATCGGGATCGACCGCGTGGTGACGCATTAGTCCGAGAAGTGTCGCCCCATACATTGACCAGTATTTTTGGCGCAGACGAATGGCTTCGTCCTCATCGACATCGAGGTGACGACGGATGTACTCCACCATCGCTTGCCCAAGTCTTGGGAAAATGTGGACGTTGGCATCGTGAAGCGTGTTGTCCAAATCGAACAGCCAGGTTCGCGGGGCTGGCCTGGCTGTTTCGACGTGTTGCCACGGCGTGGTTTTTTCCACGTTTACTGCGACTTGATCATCGTGCCAAACCCGTGATTTGTCAGAATTTCAAGTAGCAGGGCATGTTCGACGCGACCATCGATGATATGCACACTTCTGACGCCGCCTTGCGCGGCCTCGAGGGCGGAGCTGATTTTGGGCAGCATGCCTCCGTGCATCGTCCCGTCCTCCACCATGGCGTCAATCTGCTTCGGCGTGACATCGGTCACGACCTTGCCGTCCTTGTCCAGTACGCCGGGGGTGTTGGTCAGTAGCACGAGTTTTTCTGCCTTGAGCGTTTCGGCGACTTTTCCCGCTACGACATCGGCATTGATATTGTAAGTCTCGCCGTTTTCTCCAACCCCGATCGGAGCGATGACTGGAATGAAAGCGCCGCCTTGCAGGTGGCTGATCAAGGACGCATCAATCGCCGTGATGTCGCCGACCATGCCGATGTCAATCAGGTCTTCCGGTTTGTCCTTGTTGGGCAAAAGCAGTTTCTTGGCGTGAATGAAACCGGCATCCTTCCCGGTGAGGCCGACGGCTTTGCCGCCCGCCTGGTTGATGAGGTTGACGACATCCTTGTTAACCTGGCCACCGAGGACCATTTCAACGACTTCCATGGTTTCGGCATCGGTGACGCGCATGCCTTGGATGAATTCCCCTTTCTTGCCGACGCGGGTGAGCAGGTTCTCGATCTGCGGGCCGCCACCGTGCACGACGACAACGTTCATGCCGACGAGTTTAAGCAGAACGACGTCGCGGGCGAAACACTGTTTGAGTTGCTCGTCGATCATGGCGTTGCCGCCAAATTTGACGACGATGGTCTTGCCGTGGAAGCGTTTGATGTAAGGCAGCGCTTCGGCGAGGATGCCGGCTTCTTGTGCCGGGGCGATGGCGGGATTGGTCATGGTCGGATTCCTTGTGAAAACAGCCGAATTCTACGCAACGCGGCGCCAAATAAAAAGCCGGATGTCTTCCGTGAGAAGAGCATCCGGCCTTCATTCCGCCGGTGTCAAAGGATTGTCAGCCGTTTACTGGTCCCGGCGGCTTTTTTGGGCAGGGTAAGCTCAAGAACACCGTCATTGAACTTGGCGAGCGCCTGCGCTTCATCAACATCCTGCGCCAATTGAAAACTGCGGGAAACCTGACCGAAGTAGCGTTCGGAGCGCAATACGCGATCGCCCTCCTTGACTTCCTTCTCCTGCTTTACTTCTGCGCTGATCGACACCTGACTGCCTTCGATGGTGACATGAATGTCTTCCTTCTTGACGCCCGGAAGTTCAGCGTGAACCAAGAAGGCCTTCGGTTGCTCCGTGACGTCCATCTTGATGGATGGGGTCGTTGCCGGCAGGTTCATATCGACCGGACGCACGAAAAAGCCACGGAACAAATCGTCGAATGGATCGGCACGAGTGAGCTTGTTCATGATCTCCTCCTTCAAAGTAAGTCTTTGAGGTTGTGTTCCTCACTACCAATATGTGCGTTTTTGAAAGATTTTCAAGGTGAGCGTAGTCCCGTTGTTCATGAACACGATGCCCGCGCAAGGTGTTGCCGCTTGGCACGGAACGGTCGGAGAACGACGGTCACTGATGTTGTCCGTCAGGCCTTGCACCGGCTAGCGTGAGTGCAACTTTTCCGGTAACTGTCGGATCGCGTCGCGGTTGGTCCAGGAGAAGCATTTTGCGGCAGCTTCTTGCCATGCCAGCCAGCAATAGCCGAGATGCTCGGCGGGCGCGATGCGTACCACCTGGGGCTCCTGAATCTGCAGGGAGAAAACGTGTTCAACGTTGTGCGTGACGCCCGGTGCGTAACGGTGCCGCCATTCGGTGAAGATCTCGAAGGTGTTGGTGGTCCCCCAGTCTTCGAACTGGCTCTGGGGAGCAACAATGCCGGTCTCTTCCGCCACTTCCCGCCGTGCCGTTTCGATCAGGGACTCCCCATCCTCTTGGCTGCCTGTGACAGACTGCCAGTAACCGGGGTGCCCGGCGCGTTCCAGTAGCAACACGTCCAGCGCCGCGGTGTAAATGACGACAAGCACAGAAACCGGGCGCTTAAATCCAGGCATGGTCAGCGCGCAGAGCGATCCTGCAGATAGAAAATCCTGAAGGGAACATCGCGACGTTCCCATTCCTCGACGGCACAGGACAGCACCTCGTTCAGTGTGGCGAGGCTTGTAGGTGTCGCCCGCAGCATCTCGCTGCCGCTGAGAGCGATGACGTAACCGGAGGCGGGGCGCCAGGAGAAATCAGTGAGGCAATCGTTGAGTGCATCGAGGTTTCCGCCAAACCATTCCGGGAATTGCAGATCGCGCCGCATTGCCTTGATAAAGCCCGGGACATTGCGGGCGTGGCTCAAATCGACCAGATAAAAGGCTTGGCCGAGCTCTCTCGCGGCAGCCTGCAGCGCAGGCAAATCCTTGCGGTCAAGGCGAAAAATGCCTGTTTGAGCGCTGGTGTCCTGGATCATGGTTCGCGAATCCTTTGGAAACTGCGGTAGTGATCGGGACTGTAATAATACTCACCGGCGGTGGCAACATTCCCCGTGTGGCCAGTCCCGGCGATGATGCGTCTGGCGCCGCGATCACGACTGCCCGGGGTTGGCACGGTGAATTCACGGTAGTAACCACGCGATTGGATGGGGAGACGTTTTTCAAAGTTGCCAAAAACGCTGCCGTCTTTGTGTGGATACGGGAACGGTCCGCCGCGTCGGATTAGCGACAACGTTTGCCTTGCTTCCGGGGGCAGATCGGCCAGGGAAACCACCCCGAAAATGGGTGTGGATGGCGAATCCTGGTTTTTGCGTGCGTCCGCAACAGAAGGAACGATCAGGCCAATCACGCCGGCCAGCACCAAAAGCAGTGCCAGCCAGGACCGGGAAATCAGCCTGTGCACGTCATCAGACCTTGATGTCGGCCTTGGTGTTGCGCAGGCGAATATGCAATTCACGTAGCTGTTTCTCGTCGACTTCGCTCGGTGCGTTGGTGAGCAGGCACTGGGCGCGCTGCGTCTTCGGGAAGGCGATCACGTCGCGGATCGATTCGGCGCCGGTCATCATGGTGAC
>CAYUYI010000157.1:0-2635 GCA_964448995.1 uncultured Propionivibrio sp.
TGTCGAGGAAGTCGTAGAGCACCTTGGCTTTGGCGCGGTTGGCCTGTTCCATCGCCGCCAGGCCACCCTTGGCCTTGAGCATCTTGAACACCAGGCCGGCGATGTAGATCGCGTAGGTCGGCGGGGTGTTGTACATCGACTCGTTGTCGGCCTGCGTCTTGTAGTCGAGCAAGGTCGGTGTGCCGGGGAGCACCTGGCCGAGCAGGTCCTCGCGCACGATGACGATGGTTACACCGGCGGGTCCGATGTTCTTCTGCGCGCCGGCGTAGATCAGGCCGTACTTCGACACGTCGATCGGGCGCGAGAGAATGTTCGAGGACATGTCGGCGACGAGCGGCACGTTGCCGGTGTCCGGCACCCAGAACATCTCGACGCCGCCAATCGTTTCATTCTGCGTGATGTGCACGTAGGCGGCGTTCGGGTCGAGCTTCCAGTCTGATTGTGCCGGGGCGTAGGAGAAATTCCTATCCTCCGAGGAGGCAACGACATTGACCGTGCAGTACTTCTTCGCTTCCTTGATCGCTTTTTTCGACCACTCGCCGGTGTTCAGGTAGTCGGCGGATGTCTTGCCGCGCAGCAGGTTCATCGGGATCGCCGCGAATTGCGCGGTGGCGCCGCCTTGAAGGAAGAGCACCTTGTAGTTGGCCGGGATGGCCAGCAGCTCGCGCAGGTCGGCTTCGGCTTCGGCGTGGATGCTCATGTATTCCTTGCCACGGTGCGACATTTCCATCACCGACATGCCGCTGCCGTGCCAATTGACGAGTTCGTCACGGGCGGTTTCGAGCACTTCGAGCGGAAGCGTCGCCGGGCCGGCGCTGAAATTGAAGATGCGGTCCATGGGGAGTCCTTTCTGTCTGGAATGGAAATGGGCGAATGGCAAAAAAGAATGGGATCCTCCAGCCGAAGCTTCGAGACCCGACCCGCACATTCTAGCGAAATCAGCGTGACGCCGCCCGAAGTCAGATGAGGCCGACTTCGGGAACGGACTGCCCGAGGGGGTCAGGCCTTTTGTGTAGGGATGCCGTCACCGGTGCGCGCGATACGGTTCTGGGCGTCGGCATAAATGAGCTTGGGTTTGTGCGCCGCCAGTTCGGACTCGTCGTAGTTGGCAAAGCTGGCGATGATCAGCAGATCTCCCGGGGCCGCGCGGCGGGCGGCGGATCCGTTAACCGAGATGATGCCCGAGCCGCGTTCGGCACGGATCGCATAGGTCGTGAAACGTTCGCCGTTATTGACGTTCCAGATGACGACTTGTTCGTTCTCCAGGATGTCCGCAGCTTCAAGCAGGTTCTCGTCAATCGCGCAGGAGCCTTCGTAATGCAGCTCCGAGTGCGTGGTCGTGACGCGATGCAGCTTGGATTTGAGCATGGTTCTTTGCATGGTGGTGTCGTGATTCAAGGCAAGTGGAAAAATCGGGAAGAAAATTCTAGATTCTGAGACAAGGGTGTCAAGTCGGGGTTCTAAATGGTCTCGATTGAGATTTCGAGGTTGTCGATCAGGCGAGGGGTGCCGAGGCGGCTGGCGGCCAGGACGACCAATTGGCGGTCCCCCGGTTGCGGTGATTGCAGGTCCGATTGACGGCGGAGTGCGACGTAATCGGTTTGCCAGCCGTGTGCGTCGAGTTGGGTGGCGGCTTTTTGCTCCAATTTGGCGAAGTCGCGTTCGCCGGCCAGGACGGCAAGGCGGATCTCGTTCAGCGTCCGCGACAGGCGCGGCGCTTCGGCGCGTTCGGCCGGGGTCAGGTAACCGTTGCGTGAGGAAAGTGCCAGCCCATCATCGGCGCGAACCGTTTCGCCGCCGATGATCTCAATCGGCAGGGCCAACTGGCGCGTCATGTTGCGAAGCACCATCAGTTGCTGGTAGTCCTTTTTCCCGAAGACCGCCACTTGTGGCTGGACGATATTGAACAGCTTGAGCACGACCGTCGCGACGCCGCGGAAATGGCCGGGGCGGAATTCCCCTTCAAGCTGATTCTGGATTTCGGGCGGATCAACCTGGTATTGCTGGGGTTCGGGGTAGAGATCGGTTTCTGTCGGGGCGAACAGCACGTCCACGCCGGCCTCGCGCAGTTTTGCGCAGTCGGCTTCGAAGGTACGCGGATATTTGTCGAAATCTTCGCTCGGACCGAACTGCAAACGGTTGACGAAGATGCTGGCGATGACCGTGTCGCCGAAGGCGCGTGCCTGTTGCATCAGCGAAATATGGCCGGCGTGTAGATTGCCCATCGTCGGGACAAAGACGATTCGTCCGCAGTTGGTGAGTGCGGCACGCAGGTCGGGGATGCTGGAATGGATTTGCATGTGGGGATCCTCTTTCGACGCGGAATTTGCGGAGACGCAGAGGACGCAGAGAATTGATCTCTGGTTTTCTCTGCGCTCTCGGCGTCAAAGGCGGGTAAGGGTCAGTAGCAATGCTCTGGTCCTGGGAAGCTGCCGTCCTTGACGGTGGTGGCATAGGCCTTGAAGGCGCCAACGATTGAGTCCTGGCCGGCCATGAAGTTGCGTACGAAGCGCGGCTTGCGACCGGGGGCTACATCCAGCATGTCGTGCATGACCAGCACCTGGCCTGAGCAGTCCTTGCCGGCACCGATGCCGATGGTTGGAATAACGAGTTGGGCGGTGACCTGCGCGGCCAG
>CAYUYI010000157.1:2735-5432 GCA_964448995.1 uncultured Propionivibrio sp.
GTCACCGCATTGCGATAGGCGACCTGCGGACTTTCCTGGAAGCTGCCGAACGGCAAATCGGCGATGATCAGTGGGCGAGCGCAACCGCGCACGACGGCACGGGTATGGTAAGCAATGTCATCGACGCTGACCGGCAACGTTGAATCGTGGCCTTGCACGACCATGCCGAGCGAGTCGCCGATCAGGATCGAGTCGATACCGGCCGCGTCGCAGGCCTTGGCGAAGCTCGCGTCGTAGCAGGTGAGCATGGTGATCTTTTCACCGGCGAGGCGCATCTTTGCCAAGTCCAGTTGCGTGAGTCGTCGCGTGGTGGTTTGTGCGGACATAAGCAGGTCTCAAGGTTGGAATGTCGAGTTGGCGCAAGGATACACAGGATGACTGATTCGTCAATTGTGGATATCTGTAGGCGGCGTTCGGGAAAGGCGGCGTTACGTCGCTTGCGCCTCGGTCTGGTTGGTCAGCCGTTCAATCGGTTGCATGCGCGTGGCGGGCAGCCAGGCGGCAGCCCGCCCGCGGCCCGGGATGCGACAGTCCGGTGCGATTTCCAGCAGCGGCGCCAGCACGAAGGCGCGCAGATGCATGCGCGGGTGTGGCAAGGCGAGCCTGGGGGTGTCCATTTTGAGGTCTTCGTACAGCAGCAGGTCGAGATCAAGCGTACGCGGTGCATGGTGGTAGTCGCGGCGGCGACCGAAATCGGCCTCGATGCCGAGTAGTGCTTCGAGCAAGGCCTCGGGCAGAAGTTCGGTGTCGATCGCTGCGACGGCATTGATGAAGTCGGGCTGGCTGTGGATGCCGACAGGGGCCGTCCGGTAGAGCGACGAGGTACGCAGCAGGCGTGAGCGTGGCAAGCGGCGCAGCGCGGTCACGGCATGGCTGACCTGCGTGACCGGATCATCGAGATTGGCGCCGAGGGCGATGTAGGCAAGGGGCATGGCGTCGTGCAACGCAATCGACTGCGAGGGCTATTCCGGCGAATCGACTTTGGCTTTGTCGGCGGCCGGCTTGCGCTTGCGGCGCCGCTTTTTCGCTTCGCCGGGTTTGACAGGGAGCAGCAAGGCGGCGCGGCCTTCACCGTCGGCGTCGGCGAAGGCCGTCCACCAGTCGGCAAGTTCCTGTCCGACCTCGCCGGATTCGGCGCGCAGCAGCAGGAAATCGTACCCGGCGCGGAAGCGCGGTTGCTCCAGCAGGCCATAGGGGCGCTTGCCGCTGCGCTGCTCGAAGCGTGGCTGCAAAGCCCAGATGTCCTTGATGTCACCGGCAACACGTCGGGTAATGGCCAGTTTTTCGGCCTGGACGTCGAGGACTTCGTCCATGGCCAGGAACAGTGCCGGGATGGGGCGTTCGCCGCCATGCTTGAGTGCTTCCCATTTGGCCAGCACTTCGTGCCAGAGCAGCGTGGCGAACAGGAATCCGGGCGAGATCGGTTTGCCGGCGCGTACGCGCCGGTCGGTATTTGCCAGCGCGAGCATGACGAAACGTTCGCCGAGCGGTTGCTCGAGGATGACGTCGAGCAGCGGCAGCAGGCCGTGGTGCAACCCTTCCTCGCGCAGGCGCTCAAGACATTTGACCGCGTGGCCGGAGGTCAGCAGCTTCAACATCTCGTCGAACAGGCGTGAGGGGGGGATGTTGCCGACCAATTCGGCCAGCTCACGGATCGGCCGCCGTGCCGCCGGGTCGATGCTCAGATCAAGTTTGGCGGCAAGGCGCACGGCGCGCAGCATGCGCACGGGATCTTCGCGGTAGCGGGTCGCCGGGTCGCCGATCATGCGCAGTGTCTTCTGCTTGATGTCGGCCACCCCGTGGTGGTAGTCAATGATCGTTTCGGTTTTGGGGTCGAAATACAGTGCATTGACCGTAAAGTCACGGCGTGCAGCATCCTCCAACTGTGTGCCGAAGACATTGTCGCGGAGCACGCGGCCCTGATCATCGGTTTGCGCACGCTGGCCGCTGCTGTCGTCATGGTGGCCACGGAAAGTGGTGACCTCGATCGTTTCCTGCCCCATCATCACATGCACGATCTGGAACCGGCGCCCGATGATGCGTGAACGCCGGAAACACTGGCGCACCTGTTCGGGGGTGGCATTGGTAGCGACGTCGTAGTCTTTGGGCTTGATGCCGGCAAGCAGGTCACGCACGGCGCCACCGACCACATAGGCCAGATAGCCATGCTGTTGCAGCGTTTCAACGGTGCGGCGGCTGCCGTTGCTGAGGGCTTCGCGGCGGATGCCGTGTTTGCTGGGGGCGATCACCGCCGGTTCGCCGGATGCCGTGCTTTTCTTGCGCCCGAAGACGCGGGATATGAGTTTGCGAATCATCGCGAGTCGTGTTTTTGTTTTCTGTCAGAGATGCAGGTTCAGAATTGTCCAGCCGGCGCGTTCGGCGTGCGTGCGCAACGTGATATCCGGGTCGACGGCGATTGGGTCGCTGACTTGCGAGAGCAGCGGCAGGTCATTGAGCGAGTCGCTGTAGAACCAGCTGCGCTCGAAGCTTCCCCACCAGAGCCCCATTGTTTCCAGCCATTCTTCGACACGGCTGACTTTGCCTTCGCGGAACGCCGGGGTACCGCGCGGCTTGCCGGTGAATTGCCCGCCTTGCTGTGCCGGGACGGTGGCAATCAGGTGCGGAATGCCGAATTCACGGGCAATCGGCCCGGTGACGAAGCTGTTGGTGGCGGTGACGATGGCGCACAGGTCGCCG
>CAYUYI010000158.1:0-3626 GCA_964448995.1 uncultured Propionivibrio sp.
ACGCCAGCGACGGAAATCTGTGCGCCAGACGTGTAAGGAATCGCCGTGCCCGGATCGTAAAGGGTCGTCGCCCCCCCTGACGTGACCGAAATCTGCGCTCCGGCAGGAACGCCGACCAGGCTGAGCGACGTGCCGGCACTGTTGTAAGTCAACGTAATGCCTGCCGCCGGAAAGGCCGGCGTGCCAAAGCCAAGCAGGCTCGCCGCAGCGGTCACTGTACCGCTTCCGGTATTGGTACCCGCTGCAGAAGTGGTCACCGGCATGGCCGCCGCCACCAATCGTACGTCGGCCGCAATCGATGAATTCACCGTCAGGTTTCTGGCGGCCGTCCGCGTCGGCTGGATCAGGAAAGTATCTCCGCTCGCCATCCCGGCCGAAATCGACAAGTTGAAACCCTCGCTACCCGCCACCGTCGCCGCCAGCGCATTCCGGTCGGTATTGGTCCAGACGGTGTTGTCCGACAGGCGCGTCACCGTATAGTTGGTTCCGTCGAAGCCGAGTCGATAATCCGAACCCGTCAGCTTGGTGTAGAAATTGCCCCCGCTTGCTGCAGCACCGTAGACCTGAGTTGAACCGCCGACGGCGATATTGGCGCCGGTCAGCGTCAGACCTTCACTCGCCGGAACCGCCCCTTGCAGCCCGGCAAGCGTTGCATTGCTCCATACCTGGCCGTCGGATTCCCGCGTCAACGTATACCCCGCCCCCGTTCGCGCCAGGGAATAGACCCCGTCAATGGGCGGTGGCGAAACGAAGGTCGAAGACACGCTGGCCGTCCCGGTATTCTGGGTATTGGCAGTCACCACCGGCTGGGAGAGATTGAAGAAATTGTTCTGGAACGTTCCGACCCCGGTTGTCTGCCCGAGCAGATCCTGTCCCAGCGCATTCTGGGCGTTGAAAGTCAGTGCCAGAGAGGCAGCGTTGCGGCCCAGTTCATTCATGGCATGATCGAGCGATTCGCTGCGAAACGCCAACAAGCCACCGAGCGTTCCACCGCTGATCAGCGACTCCGGCAATTCTTGCGTACCCGCCGCATTCTTTAGGCCAACGGTGATTCTCGACGGATCGGCCGTCGCCGGCAACGCCGTCATCGTCATCACCTGCGTGCCCGTCACCAGCTGCTGGCCGTTGCCGATGTAGACGTTGTAGGTGCCATCCGAATTGGTTGTCGTCGTGACGCGGATCAGCTTGTTCAGATCGGCGACCAGTTGATCGCGTTGATCCAGCAGATCGTTCGGCGGTTGATTCAGCGAAGATCGGGCAACAACGATGGCGTCGTTGAGCTTGGCGATTTGTTGCGAGTAGGAGTTGATCGTCGACACCGTGCTGGTGATCTGAGTATTCACCCCGTCCGCCATCTCGGCCAGACGATCCTCCAATGCCTGATAGCGCGCCACCAAAGCCTGCGCCGATGAAACGAGCGTTTGCCGCGCTGACGACAGCGACGGATTGGCTGAAACTTTCTGAATCCCCGTGAAGAAGTCCTGCAACGCCGGCGAGAGCCCCGAGCTCGAATCGGCCAGCATGTTGTCGATCTGCGTGATCTCGGCGTAATACGCTTCGAGTTCACTGCTCACCGTCTGGGCGCTATTGACCTGCGACGACAAAAACCCGTCGTACATCCGTTCGATGGTGGACACATGGACGCCTTGACCGACATAGCCGGAACCGGTCAACATCGCCACGTTGCTCGCCTGAATGGTGCGTTGCCGTGTGTACCCAGCCGTATTGGCGTTGGTAATGTTGTGCTCGGCCGTCAGCAACCCGAGTTGAGCCGCCTGAATCCCTGAAATACCTACACTGATCAGTCCTGATGCCATGGAGAATGCTCCCGTTCCATGTTGCTATCGGCAGATACGCCGAAAAATTAAGGGTCTTAGCCAACCAGCGCTTGTCGTAATGTCGTTCCGTTGATAATACGGCCCAGCTTGTCGGCATAGGCGGGGTCGGTGGCATAACCGCCCTGTTGCAGAGAACGAGCAAACTGCGTGCCATCCTGCTGGCCCAACACCGAAGAGAACCGTCCGTTGGTTTTGAGCAGATTGGCGTAATCGCGAAAAGCTTCGGCATACGAACCATAGGCCCGAAATTTCTCGCGCACCGACTGCGCTTCGCCATTGATGTATTCGGTCGTCTGCACCTCCACCGAGGCGCCATTCCAGCTGCGTCCGGCCTTGACCCCGAATAGGTTGTAGCTCGGTTGACCATTTGCCAGGCGAATCTCGCCCTTGCCCCAAGCGCTTTCGAGTGCCGCATGCGCCACCAGAAACTGCGGCGGTACGCCAAGGCTGTTGGCGGCATCCACGGCCTGCGGCCAGATGCGATTGACGAAATCGCGATTGCCACCTTCGCCCGCCGTCGAGGCATCCAACTGAACGGAGGTGGCGGGAGCACCGCGTACCCGCTCCGCGCCGGACCCCACATATTGCCCGGCGGACAGGGCCACTTGCCGTTGTAGAAGCGATTGCTGCAACACCTCGAGCGACGACGCCGTGCCGCCATCAGCACCGCTGGCCGTCAGATTCCGCCCCAATTGCTGCTCGATCAGTTTGGCAAAGCCAAGGCTGCCCTTCGACGAAAGGTTCTGCGCCAACTGCTGATCGAGAATCGAGGTGTAGAAGCGCGTCTGGTCGCTATCCATCAAGCCGTCCATTGGCGTCGCGTCGCGCATGCTCTTGAGCATGATCTGCAACATCATGCTCTCGAACTGCTGCGCGGCCTCTTTGAGGCCGCTTTGCGGATCTGCCTTGAGCTTGACGCGCAAATCGGCTGTTGACTTGCTGTCGAGAACGAAGCGGCTGGCGTTGAGGTCGTCGGCTTTCATGCCATCACCTCAGCAAATTCCGCGCCAGCGCTGACAAAAGGCGCTAAATAATCTCCAGATCGGCCTTGAGCGCGCCTGCAGCCTTCATGGCCTGCAGGATCGACAACAGATCCTGCGGCGCGGCACCCAGTGCATTGATGGCTTTGACCACATCGGATAAGTTAGCGCCCGCTCTCACTTGCATTAAGGCACCGCCACCCTGCTTGATCTCGATTTCCGATTGTTGCGTGGTTACGGTCTGCCCACCCGACAACGCATTCGGCTGACTGACCTGCTGTTCCGTACTAACTACCACCGACAACGATCCATGCGCCACCGCACAGGGATCGAGCGTCACCATCTGATTCATGACGATCGACCCGGTCCGGGGATTGACAATCACCTTGGCCATCGTTTTCATCGGACGCACTTCGAGGTTCTCGACCCGCCCCATGAAGGCCACGCGGGCATTGGGCTCTTCCGGCGCCGTCACGCGAACTACGCGCCCGTCCACTGCCTGCGCCGTACCGTTTCCCATTTCGCGGTTGATGACCTCAACCATGCGCTGCGTCGTTCCAAAATCGGTGCTGACCAGCTCGTAATGGATGTGGGGGCCCTGTCCAAGCGAGGTCGGCACTTCGCGTTCGACCGTTGCCCCGGCCACGATGCGCCCGGCCAGCAGATGATTGACCACCGCCTTGCTACCCCCGGCCGATGCCCCGGCACCACCGACCATCAGGTTACCCTGAGCCTGCGCATAAATCTGTCCGTCCGCCCCCTTGAGCGGCGTCATCACCAGCGTCCCCCCGCGCAGACTCTTGGCGTT
>CAYUYI010000158.1:3726-5430 GCA_964448995.1 uncultured Propionivibrio sp.
TCCTTGATTCGCTCGGCCTGAGTCGGGCTGCTGAAAAGCGGCAACAGGCAGCAGGCAAAAATTGCCACCCCGCGCCGGGTCTTGCCGCCAAAGCTGTTCATACGTTCACCCATTCAAGTTCGTCAAAATGGCAACACCGACAAGAAGAAACGTGCCAGCCAGCCCATGACCTGCGCTTCGCTGATGACGCCACGCTCTTTGTATTCGATCCGCGCATCCGCCACCTGCGACGAACTGATGGTGTTTGCCGAATTGATGTAGTACGGATTGACGATACCGGACACCCGGATGTACTCCGTGTTGTCACCAATCGCCACCTGTTTTTCGCCCGAAACCAGCAGGTTGCCATTGGCCAGCACCTCGATCACCGTCACGGTGATCGAACCGGTGAAAACGTTGTTGGCCGCCGTCTCGCCCTTGCCATCGAGGCTGCTCGCACTGGTCGCCGACAGGCTCAGTCCCTGCAGCGACTTGCCCGGCAAACCCGAAACCGTCGGCACCGAAGCATTTGTACTCGTTGCCCGGGACGCCTTTGTGTTGGATTTGCTGGACGCATTATTGGCTTCCGAAATGGCGATCGTCATCGTATCGCCGACGTAACGCGCCCGCCGATCCTCAAACAAGGTGCGCGAGGACCCCGCCTGAAAGATGCTGCCGGTCGCCGCCAGGTTGTCAGGCCGCGGCTGCGGCCGGGCTGTCATCGGTTGGTGCACGTTGGTCGGCGGCACCGACGTACAGGCCCCGAGCACGCCAGCAAGCAGAAGAATCGCGAGGATTTTATGCATCGTCATCCCCTTAGAGTTGGGTCAGCCGCGCCAGCATCTGATCCGAGGTTGAAATCGCTTTCGAGTTCAATTCATAGGCACGCTGTGTCTGGATCATGCTGACCAGTTCTTCGGCGACATTGACATTCGAGGTTTCGACATAACGCTGGTTCAGCACGCCCGCTCCGTTGCTGCCGGGCGTATTCGGCGTCGGCGCGCCGCTCGACGCCGTTTCCAGGAACAAATTTTCACCAATGCTTTGCAACCCGCCGACGTTAACAAAAGTCGCCAGTTGCAGGGTTCCAACCTGTGTCGTCGCCGAGGAACCCGGCTGCGTCACACTGACGATACCGTCCCGCGAGATCGTGACCGACAACGCGTTGGAAGGAATCGTCACGCTCGGCTGAAGCGGATAGCCGCTGGAGGTGACAACCTGACCCTGATTATCCTTTTGAAAAGAACCATCACGCGTGTAGGCCGTCGTTCCATCCGGCAGCAGCACTTGCAAAAAACCCGGCCCATCAATGGCCAGATCAAGATCATTACCCGTCTGTTGCAGCGAGCCCTGCGTGTGAATCCGCGCCGTCGATACTGGCCGCGCGCCTGTGCCGAGCTGCAATCCGCTCGGAATCTGGCTGGTCTGAGAAGACTGCGCACCGGGCTGGCGAAGCGTCTGGTACAGCAGATCCTCGAACACCGGACGCGCCCGCTTGAAACCGTTGGTGCTGACGTTGGCCAGATTGTTGGCGATCACGTCCATGCTTGTCTGCTGAGCATCCAGGCCGGTTCTGGCAATCCAGAGGGAGCGGATCATGGTTTATGTTTCCCGTTAGCTGTTCAATGAAAGAATCTGGCTCGCTTTGGCGGCGTTGGTGTCGGCCGACTGCAGCATCTTGATCTGCATCTCGAACTGCCGCGCCAAGCTGATCATGCTGACCAT
>CAYUYI010000159.1:0-2959 GCA_964448995.1 uncultured Propionivibrio sp.
TCTTGTCTTGCATGAGCTTGATGAAACGGTCAAAGAGGTAGGCGACGTCGTGCGGGCCAGGGCTCGCTTCCGGGTGCCCCTGAAACGAGAAGGCCGGCACGTCGGTACGCGCGACTCCCTGCAGCGACCCGTCAAACAGCGACACGTGCGTCACCCGCAGATTGGCCGGCAGCGTCTCGGCATCGACGGCAAAACCATGGTTCTGGCTGGTGATCAATACCTGCTGCGTATCAAGATCCTTGACCGGATGATTGGCACCATGGTGACCGAATTTCATTTTGACCGTCTTGGCACCGGAAGCCAGCGCCAACAACTGATGACCGAGGCAGATACCGAAGACCGGCACCTTTCTGGCCAGCACTTCCCGGATCGCCGCGATCGCGTAGTCGCACGGCTCAGGGTCGCCGGGACCGTTGGACAGGAACACGCCATCGGGATTGCATTCGAGCACCTCGGCCGCCGGCGTCTGCGCTGGCACCACGGTCACCTTGCAACCGCGCGATGCCAGCATGCGCAGGATATTGCGTTTGACGCCGAAGTCGTAGGCAACAACGTGATATTTTGGCGCCGGCGCCGACTGATAGCCCTTCAGCGTCCATTCGGCTTCGTTCCAGTCGTAATGCGACGCCACCGTCACCACTTTGGCCAGATCCATGCCGGCCAGCCCCGGGAAGGCCCGTGCTTCGGCCAGCGCCTTGCTCTCATTCACTTCGCCGGCCAGGATGCAACCGGCCTGTGCGCCATTCTCGCGCAGAATGCGCGTCAGCTTGCGCGTATCGATGCCGGCGATGGCCACCACACCGTGCTTCTTGAGGTAATCCGGCAGCGTATCCTGCAGGCGCCAGTTTTCGGCACGCAAGGGCAGGTCCCGGATCACGAGGCCGGCCGCGTAATTGGCGCGCGACTCGAAATCCTCCTCGTTGCAACCGACATTGCCGATGTGCGGATAGGTCAGCGTGACGATCTGGCGACAGTACGACGGATCGGTCAGGATTTCCTGATAGCCGGTCATTGCCGTATTGAAAACAACTTCGCCGCTGGCCACGCCGGAGGCGCCGATCGCATAGCCGCGGAACACGGTTCCGTCGGCCAACACCAGAATCGCGGGCGGAAGAGAGGGTAACAACGACACGTAGGACTCCTGTTCCGAGGCTTAGATATACGAAAGCGGGACGGGCTGCCGCCCTCCCGCTAACTTTCTGAAAACTATGAGATTATAGCCGAAAAGCCATCCTTCGGCAATGCTTCACGGCAAGGAACCAGTGCTCAGAGCGCATCCATGCCGCTGAAAAGCTCAACCCGCGAGGCCTGCTTACCTTCGGGCATTTTCCAACGCCAAAGGCAAACCGTCAGCGCAACCCGAGCACATCCTGCATGTCGAACAAGCCGTTTTCCTTGCCGGCCAGGAAGCGAGCGGCACGCAGACTGCCCAGCGCATAGGGCATGCGACTGCCGGCCTTGTGACTAATCTCGACACGTTCGCCGATGCCGCAATACATCACCGTATGATCGCCGACGATATCGCCGCCACGCACGGTGGCAAAGCCGATCGTCGACGGATCGCGCTCGCCCGTCACCCCTTCGCGACCATAGACGGCACACTCCTTCAGATTCCGCCCCAGCGCACTGGCGATCACCTCGCCCATCCGCAAGGCGGTTCCGGACGGCGCATCCACCTTGAGCCGGTGATGCGCCTCGAAGATTTCGATGTCGTAGCCATGCGAGAGAATGCGCGACGCCACGTCGAGCAGTTTGAACATGGTATTGGCCCCGACACTCATGTTCGAGGAAAAGACCACCGGAATCTCCTTGGCCGCCTCGGCAATCACGCGCTTGCCGTCGTCCTCAATGCCGGTCGTGCCAATCACGATCGCCGTCTTGTATTTGCGGCACAGCGCGATGTGTGCCAGCGTCCCTTGCGGACGCGTGAAATCGATCAAACAGTCGGCTTGAGCAATGGCGGCCTCGACATCGGTCGTAATCGCCACATTGCAGGGCATGCCGACGAGTTCGCCGGCGTCTTTGCCAATCCACGGCGCCCCCGGCTGATCGACCGCAGCCACCAGGGTGGCTTCGCCATCCTTCAACGTCGACTCGATGATCATGCGGCCCATACGGCCACCCGCGCCCACTACGGCAATCTTGATTCCGCTCATGTCACAACCCCACCTTATCAAGCATTCGTCCAAAAAAACCGCTCTCTTCCGTTGCCGGCGGGGCCACGGCATCCGCCCCGACCGACCCCAGGTCGAGCTCCTGCATCTTGCTGGCCGGCTCGATGGTATCGGCCGCCGTTGCGGCCGCCACATCCCCGGCAACGCGAACCAAGCGCCCGTCGGCATCGAAGATCGTCGAGAACTTCCGCATTTCGGTCTGCCCCGAGTTGCCTTTTCTCAGGCTATAGACGTAGTCCCAACGATTACCATGGAACATATCCATCAACACCGGCGTACCAAGGATGAACCGTACCTGATCCTTGGTAAGCCCGGGTCGCAGCTGCGACACCATCTCCTGCGTCAGGACGTTACCCTGCTGGATATCGATCTTGTATTCATTGATGAAACGCGGCACCGTCGTACAGGCAGACACCACACTGAACAACAGTACCGTCGTGGCAAGTCGGAAAAAAGTCATGCGCGGGATGTTTTCGCTGGTTTCGGGAATGCAGCCTCCAAAGCAAAAATGGAAGCTGCGCCAGATGCCGTATCATACCCGAAAAGCGTCATTCGCCGCCGGAAGACGCAGCGCCTATGCGAACAGGTCGAGGGTTCGGCCCAGATTCGGGTTATTCGCGCCTGTCAGCTGAACCCCCCGGTAAAACCCCGACCCATCACGCCCATTCGCTGCGGACGCTCGTTGGCGAACCTGAACCTCGATCCGTGCATCGGCCGCCATGCGAGCCGCCTGGGCGGCGACACTGCGATCCTGTGCCGACGGATCGGACGGGGCCAGCGCCGTC
>CAYUYI010000159.1:3059-5375 GCA_964448995.1 uncultured Propionivibrio sp.
GCGCCGATACGCACAAGATTCTCGAATCCGTAACTCGCCGGACCTGAACTGCCGGCAACGCTAGCGATCATGGCACTTCGCGCCTCGCGAATAAAACGGTTTTACGCTTGCAAGATAGTCTATAAACCGATGATTTTCCAGTGCAATATCGCTCACATCGGGAACACCAATGCAGCAGGACAGCTTGCGTTATAATGCCGCGGCCTCACGATCTCCGGCAGTTCCTGGCTGCCAAGAGCACCCCACAACCACTAAGCCGCATTCGACCGGATGACGTCACGAGCCTCCTTCTTCAAAGCTATCGCCGGCATCACACTATGCGCTTCGCTGGCGGGGCTGACGGGGTGTGCCGGCGTTCGGCCAGCGACGGGTGACGCGGACTCGTCCAAACCCAGCGAAATCGGCCGCGGCGGGGACGCGCCCCCCAACCTGCGATTGTCGTCCACGTTACCTAGCCAGACAGGTCGGCCGTCCACGGGAACTTCCACCCCATTGCCAACGGTTGAAATCCCCACGACACCGCAACAACTGCCGACCATCGACCTGACGGCAGAAGCCGAGGATGTTTTTCAGCGCATCCGCAACGGATTCGCGATGCCCGACATCAACAATGACTTGGTGCTCTATCACCAGCAGTGGTACCTGAACCGCCCGGATTACCTGCGGCGTATGGTCGAGCGTAGCAATCCGTACCTGCACCATATCGTCGAAGAGATCGAAAAGCGCGGCATGCCGATGGAACTTGCGCTGTTGCCGATGGTGGAAAGCGCCTACAACGCGATGGCGTATTCCCGAGCCAAAGCTTCGGGTCTATGGCAATTCATCCCCGCAACCGGGCGACGCTACAATCTCGATCAAAACTGGTGGAAGGACGAGCGCCGCGACATCGTCGCTTCGACGGCAGCCGCCCTGGAATACCTTCAATCGATCTACGACATGCATGGCGACTGGCATCTCGCGCTGGCCTCGTACAACTGGGGGGAAGGCGCTGTCGCGCGGGCCGTCAACAAGAATCGGGCACTCGACCGGCCGACTGATTACCTGAGCCTGACGATGCCACGCGAGACGCAGAACTACGTTCCCAAATTGCAGGCGCTAAAAAACATCTTCAGCAACCCCAACGCATTGAAAGACCTTGGCATCCCTGCCATTCCCAACCGCCCGTATTTTGCTACCGTCAGCAAACCCGCCAATATTGACGTCAAGTTAGCCGCGCAGCTTGCCGACATGCCGCTTCAGGAATTTGTCGCACTCAATCCGGCGCACAACCGTCCGGTCATCGTTTCAGATAGCCCGATGGTCATTCCGGCTGAAAAAGTCGACACATTCGTCAGCAATCTGGAAGCGCACGAAGAAAAAAGCAAACCACTGTCCTCCTGGCAGTCGTATACGCTACGGCCCGGTGACAAGCTGGAATCGGTCGCTCCGCGTTTCGGCATGACCGTTGCCAGCCTCAAAGCGGTCAACGGCATCAAAGGCCGTATCCGCATTGCGCCCGGGCTAACCCTCTTGGTTTCAGGCAACGGCGGCGCCGACATGGCACCACTTCCCGGCCAACCACGGCTTCCCGACGCAGACCCGACGCCGGCCCGGGCTCAGACGCATATCGTGCGCCGTGGCGAGACGCTACCGACGCTTGCCAAGCGCTTTGGCACGACGGCAACGGAATTGCGACGCTTGAATCGCCTGAACAGCGATACCGTCGCCGCAGGCACCCGCCTGATCATATCGGAATCGGCCAAAACGACAGCCCGAAAAAGCACTCAACCCACCCCCAAAAATGCCAAACAAAAAGGCAAAAAAACACCGGCCGTCGTCAAGTCCCCGGTGAAAAAGAAGTAGAAACGGCTAGCGTCACACGCCCCCCCAACCAGTCAGCGTGCGAAAGCGCTGCCAGCGCTGCGGCGCCATCAATACGCCAATCGGTACCGCAAGCCCCTTCTCCCGGAAGCCGTCAGCACAAGCAACACCGCAACCCCGCTGGCAAAAATGAGGTCGCTCGCCCCTTTCCTTCGCCGAAAACCGACCAACAAAGGTTGGTGAACCGTTCATGCCGCCGATCCGGAGAGCGGTCTGCATCTGGCACAGCCAGACATGGCTGTGCCGGATCGGGTCGATCATAAAGCCTTGCGTTTTCTTCGGATACGGCCGATCAACCCATCATCGCCACCGCACCGGAGCGGCGCGAATTTCCTCCGCCAGCAATGTTTCCCAAGGCGCTGCACTCGGCAGATCGGCGCAATCTTTGCCTCATGCATTACGGCGAAAACATCGAGGTGCCATCGACTGCATTCGAGAGACTTGAAAAATCCCACC
>CAYUYI010000160.1:0-5373 GCA_964448995.1 uncultured Propionivibrio sp.
AACGGCACGGCCATGATGACGGCCAGCGGCAGCGACCATTTTTCGTACTGGGCGGCAAGGATCAGGAAGACCATCAGGATGCCGAAGCCGAAGGCGATGGCCGAGGTGGTGCCGGCGCGCTTTTCCTGGAAAGCCTGGCCGGTCCAGGCCAGCTCGTAGCCGGAGGGGAGCGATTCCTTGGCGACCTGTTCGACGATCTTGATGGCGTCGCCGGTACTCACGTTGGGAACCGAGCTGCCCATGACCTTGGCGGCGAGGAAGCCGTTGAAGCGTTCGAGCTGCTCCGCACCGTAGACATTCTTCACTTTGATCAGCGCTGAGACCGGAATCATGCTGCCGGCCGCGGTGCGCACATAGATGCGGCCCATGTCTTCCGGTTTTGCGCGGTACGTCGAATCGGCCTGCAGCTGGACGCGGTAGGTCCGGCCGTTGAGGTTGAAGTCGTTGACATACAGCGCGCCCATCGTCGCCTGCAGCGTCTGATAGACGTCGGCGACGGCGATGCCGAGCGAAATGGCCTTGGCTTCGTTTACTTCGACCAGCAATTGCGGCGAGGATGGACGGAAGAAGGTGTTGATGCCGACGAGTTCCGGATGCTTCTTCAGGGCTTCGGTGAATTGCTGGATGACCCCGGCGAGCGCCTTGGGATCAGCGTTGCCGCGTGCCTGCACATAAGCCTCGAAGCCGCCGGCATTACCGAGCCCCTGGATGGCGGGCGGGTTGAACACCAGTCCGAGCCCGTCCGGAAGTGCCATGCCCATGCCGGAGAATTTCTTGACTGCCATGTCGGCGGTGGTGGTCCGCTTATCCCAGTCGACTAGCGGGATGAACATCGTGCCGGCATTGCTCTTGACGCCGCCGCCGATGATGTCGTTACCGGCGATGACGAAGACGCCGTCAACGGCCGGGTCCTGCTTGACCATCTGTTGGAAGCGGTCACCCGTGGCGCGGGTGCGCTGCAGGCTGGCGCCATCGGGCAGCATCAGCGCGCTGATCAGGTAGCCCTGGTCTTCGGACGGGACAAAGCCTCCCGGCACCGTGCGGAACATCAGGATGCTGCCGCCGAGAATGACGACGCAGGCGACGGTGCCGATGATGCGGTGGTGCAATGTCTTGTTGACCGTGCTGGTATAGCCGCGGGTCAGCGATTCGAACGCACGGTTGAACGGCTTGAAGAGCGCGGGTTCTTCGTGCTTGCTTTGCAGCAGCAGCGCGCACAGGGCCGGCGTGAGCGTGAGCGCGACGACGCCGGACAGCGTGACCGAGATGGCCACGGTGACGGCGAACTGCTGATAGAGCTTGCCGGCGATGCCGCCGAGGAACGCGACCGGAATGAACACCGCACAGAGCACCAGCACGATGGCCACGACGGCACCGGAGACCTCGCGCATCGCTTCGATGGCGGCTTCCTTCGGCGCCATCTTGTGGTCCCACATCAGGCGCTCGACGTTTTCGAGCACGACAATCGCATCGTCGACGACGATGCCGATCGCCAGCACCATGGCGAACAGCGTCAGGGTGTTGATCGAGAAGCCGAACAGCCAGAGTCCGGCGAAGGTACCGACCAGCGAAACCGGCACGGCAACCAGCGGAATCAGCGTGGCGCGCCAGTTCTGGAGGAAGACGAAGACGACGATGGCAACCATCACCAGCGCTTCGGCCAGCGTCTTGAACACTTCCGTGATCGATGCCTGGACGAACTTGGTGGTGTCGAAGGGAACGACATAGTCCATCCCCGCCGGGAATTTCGCGCTCAGTTCGTCCATGCGGGTGCGTACGCGCTTGGCCACTTCCAGCGCGTTGGCGCCGGATTGCAGATAGACGCCGACAGCGACGACCGGCTTGCCCAGCAACTCCGTGCTTGCATCGTAGCTCTGCGCGCCGAGTTCGACGCGGGCGACATCCTTGAGGTAGAGCGTGCCTTTGGGACCGTTGGCGCGCACGACGATGTTGCCGAATTCTGCTGGTGTCGTCAGGCGGCCCTTGGCGGTGACGGTGTAGACCAGCTGCTGGCCCTGCGGTGCGGGTTCCTGGCCGATCTTGCCGGCGGCGTTCTGCTTGTTCTGCGCGGCGATGGCATTCGAAATGTCGGCGGTCGTGACGCCGAGTTGCGCCATGCGCTCGGGCTTGAGCCAGATCCGCATCGAGTAGTCCAGCGCGCCGAAGATCTGGGCGTCACCGACACCAGGAAGCCGGCGCAGCTCGTCAAGAACGTTGACCAGGGTGTAGTTGGACAGATAGAGCGTCGGCAGGCTGTTGTCGGGCGAACGGACTGCCGCGACCATCAGGATGTTGTTCGAGCGCTTGGCAACGGACACCCCGTATTGGCGGACGACGTCAGGCAGGCGCGGTTCGGCGATCTTGACCCGGTTGTTGACGTTCACCGTGGCCATGTCGATGTCGGTGCCGACTTCGAAGGAGGCGGTGATCGTCAGGCTGCCGTTCGACTGGGCCGACGAGTTGAAATAGATCAGGTTCTCGATACCCGAGAGTTGTTCCTCGATGGGGCCGGCGACTGTTTTTGCCAGTGTTTCGGCCGAAGCGCCCGGGTAGGAGGCTGAGATGATGACCGTCGGCGGCGTGATCTCGGGATACTGGGCGACCGGCAAGCCGAGCGACGCCATGATCCCGGCGATGACGATGACGATGGAGATGACCGATGCGAAGATCGGTCGATTGATGAAGAAACGAGACATGATCGGATGGTTTCCTTGTCTGGTACCGCTTATTGCTTGGCCGGGGCTGCAGACTGGCTACCAGCTTGCTGGGCCGGTGCCTTGCCTTCTTCCGCGGCGCCTGGCTTAGCGCCCTGTGCCGGGCCTTGTTGCGGGGCGCCGCCCGGTTGCGGCTGTTCCTGCGGGCCGTGCGGGGCGACGGTGGCGCCGGGGCGGAGCTTCATCAGGTTGTCGACGATGATCTTGTCGCCCGGTTGCAGGCCCTGAGTGACGACCCAGTCCTTGCCGCGCCATTCGGCGGTCTGGATGGGTTTCGGCACGACCTTGTTGTCGGGACCGACGACCATGACCAGTCGCGCCTGCTCGGTCTGCAGGATGGCCGCCTGCGGGACGAGATAGACCGACGGGCGTTCGCCGATGTGCAGGCGGACGCGCACGAATTGTCCGGGCAGCAGTTGCCCGTCCTTGTTGTCGAACTCGGCGCGCAGCTGCTGCGTGCCCAGTGTCGTGTCGATGGTCGAGGCGAGGAAGTTGATCTTGCCCGGCGCCGCGTAAACGGTTTCGTCAGGCAGGACGAGTTCGACCTTGCGGACCTGGTCCGGCTTGAGCTGACCGCCCGGAATAGACGATGTTTCGGATTCGGACAGGCCGAAGCGCGCCCACATCGGGTTCTGTTGGTAGATCGAGGTCAGCGCCGTCGCGTCGGTGGTGGAAATCAGGTTGCCTTCGGAGCGGTTGGCGCGTCCGGACGTGCCGGCGACCGGTGCGGTGACCGTCGTCCACGAGAGGTTGAGTTTCGCCGTCTGCAGCGTTGCCTGAGCGATGGCGTTGGCCGACGCGGCGTCGTCGTACTCCTTCTGGCTGATCGCCTGCTTGGCCAGCAAGCCCTTCAGGCGCGCTTCTTCGCGGGCGGTCTGTTCGGCGCGTGCCGCTGCTTCGGCGAGGGCGTTCTTGTATGGGGCCGGATCGATCTGGAACATCGGCTGGCCAGCCTTGACCGGCGTGCCTTCAACGTACAGGCGCTTGAGCAGGATGCCACCAACGCGTGGGCGAACCTCGGTTTCCTTGGCGCCTTCAGTTTGTGCCATGACTTCGATCAGGGTCGGCAGGCTCGTCGGTTGCATTTCGATGGCGGTGACCGGAAGCGGCGGCATTGCCCCTTGCTGTTGCGGATTGTTGCCGCGCGAACAGGCTGTCGAGATGACGGCCACGGCAACGAGAGACAGGGCGGCAAGGCGCGAACGATTGGACAAGGCTAAGCGGGGCATTTGAAGGCGCGACATCGTGATTCTCCGAACGTGAATGCTTGGCATTATACATACAGGTCTGTATGTATGTGTTGCAAAGTGTTTCGAAAACGATTTCCAGAAGTTTCGCCGCGGGCGGCAACATCGGCGTGGCGAGGTGCGGCGGAGCGTTGTCGAATCCGCGAAAACCCGACTTGGCGTATCATCCCGCTCATGGTTGGTTCTTTTTGTGACAAATTACTTCGACCGAGTAAGCAATGACATCGAATGCGCTGATTTTGTTCGCCCATGGTGCCCGTTTCCCGGAATGGGCGGATACCCTTCATCGTTTGTGCGCCGCTGTGCGCGCCCTTATGCCGGCGGTACGCGTCGAGCCGGCTTTTCTGGAATTCATGGCGCCATCGCTGCCGGACTGTGTCGGTGCGCTGGTTGACGAGGGCTTCCAGCGTATCGTCGTGGTGCCGATGTTCCTCGCGCAAGGCGGGCATCTCAAGGAGGATCTGCCAAAACTGCTCGACGAACTGCGCCTTGCGCATCCGCAGGTGACGTTCGAATTGACTGGCCCGATCGGCGAGGCCGAAGCCGTGATCCAGGCGATGGCGGCGCACGTTTCGACGCTGGTGGCCTGAGTCGGCCGATGAGTTGCTGAGGCGGGCGGCGACCGCCCCGATTTGTCGTGAGCGGCGCAGAATTCCCCAGAATTTCCGTTCGGACCTAGATCACCAGCCGGTCGTGGATAAGTTTGTCGGTCGCCTGCAGGCGGGGAATGGTCTGCAGCAGATTGAGGCTGGTGGCCTCCTTGATCCGCTTGGCGCGAGTGATCAGCTCATCGTGCGGCACGTCGACCGGATCGCTGCCCGCGCCGAAGGCGATGGTGTTGCCGCTGTCGCAAGACGGGAATAACAGCGAGCGGCCTTCGAAAGCCTTGTCGATCCGTTCGGCGCTTGCCTCGAAGCCGCGGCTGCGCCCCAGCAGATTGACCGACATCACGCCTTCGTCGGTCAATCGCGAGCGGCAGGCCTGGTAGAAGGGCAGGGTGTCGAGGATGCCGGCGCGGCCGTCCTTGTCGAAACCATCGACGAAAATTGCATCGAATTTCTTGCCGTCGCGACGCATGTAGTCGGCGCCGTCGTCGATGACGATGTTGATCCGCTTGGGATCGTCCGGCAGCTTGAAGTAGAGGCGGGCGATGATTTCGACCTGCGGATCGATCTCGATGACCGTGATCTGCGTTTCCGGCAGTTGATGGTAGATGAACTTGACCAGCGACCCGGCGCCCAGGCCGATCAGCAATACGTTGCGCGGCCAGGGCGGCTCGTGCAGGAGCAGGCAGGCCATCATGTCCCGCGTGTAGGAGAGTTCCAGTGCGTTCGGCCGCTGGATGCGCATGGCGCCTTGAATCCAGTCGGCACTGAAGTGCAGATAACGTACGCCGGCTTTTTCGCTGACCT
>CAYUYI010000161.1:0-5370 GCA_964448995.1 uncultured Propionivibrio sp.
ATAACACAACCCCAACGCTGTCTCCTGCTAACACAATTCGCATCTCGATCTGCCTTTCCCGAATACCATCCGCAAAATATCAAAATATCAGCTGTTCCGGAAAGTCCGTTTCAGCGCTGCACTGAGCAGCGGCCAGAACAGCAGAATCATTGACAACACCATGATTGTCGCTACGAGGACCGAGTTGGTCCAGAAAATACTGAGTGACCCCTTGGACATGATCATCGACTGGCGGAAAGCGTCTTCCGCCTTGTCACCCAACACCATTGCCAAAACGAGCGGGGCGATCGGGTAGTCGAGTTTCTTGAAGACATAGCCGATGATCCCGAACGGCAGCACCAACCACAAATCGAGCCGCGATCCGCTGATGGTATAAGCGCCGATGAAGCAGACGACAACGATCATCGGTCCGATGATCGAAAACGGGATGCGTAAAATGGCGGCGAAGAATGGCACCGTCGCCAAGACCAGAATGACCGCCATCACGTTGCCCAGGTACATGCTGGCAATCGTGCTCCAGACAAAATCGGGTCGCTCAATGAACAACATTGGCCCCGGTGTCAGTCCCCAGATCATCAGTCCGCCCATCATCACCGCTGCCGTCGCTGATCCCGGCACACCGAGCGCGAGCATCGGCAGGATGGCGCAGGTACCCGCCGAGTGATCGGCGGTTTCCGGGGCGACCACGCCGTCGGGCTCGCCTTTGCCGAAACCCTGCCGGGTACGCGAAAATCGCTTGGCCAGGCCATAACTCATGAACGAGGCCGCCGTCGGACCGCCCGGGGTAATCCCCATCCAGCAGCCGATTACTGCACTGCGAATTAGCGTCACCCAATGCCGGGGCAAGGAAACGATCGCGCGGAACACGTCGCGAATGGCAATTCGGGCGTGAATTCCGTCGAAGCGGAGGCCTTCCTCCATTGTCTGCAACAATTCGCCGAGCCCGAACAGTCCGATGACGGCGACGAGAAAACTGATGCCCTTGATCAACTCTGCGTAGCCGAAGGTGAGCCGTACGTTGCCGGAAATACTATCCATCCCAACCGTCGCGAACGCAAAGCCGAGCATCATCGATACCACCGCCTTGAACGGTGATGCGCTGCCCATGCCGATGAAGCTGGCGAAGGTGAGCAGATAGACGGCGAAGTATTCGGGCGAACTGAACTTCAGCGCAAACTGAGTGACCCATCCCGATAAGGCGGTGATCACTGTTACGCCGAACAGCGCACCGATCCCGGCCGACATGAACGCCAGCGTGAGCGCGTGCGTGGCGTGACCCTGCTGAGCCATCGGATAACCGTCGAAGGTGGTGGCTACCGAGGACGGTTCTCCGGGGATATTGAAAAGGATCGAGGTGGTCGAGCCACCGAACAGCGCGCCCCAATACATGCTCGTGAGCAGGATGATGGCAGCGATTGGCTCCATCGTGAACGTCAGCGGCAACAGCAGCGACACGCCGTTTGGCGCGCCGAGCCCTGGGAGAACACCGACGAGAATGCCAAGCAGGACACCAACCGCCATCAATGCGAGGTGATAGAAAGAAAACGCGATGGCAAAACCGTCCATCAGGTTGCTGAAATTCTCCAAAGCCCCCTCCTTGATTCGTGGGTCGCGTGACGCGATCTTTTAGTGAATCTTCAACAAAGCTTCCAGGGGCCCCTTGAGCAGAGGAACCTGGAACCACACTTCAAATACGAGATAGCACGCCACAGCCGTACCGGCACTCACGGCCAGTGCCTTGAGCGGACGATAACCACCTTGTACCACCATGGCGCCGCAAAGATAGGCGACCAGCGCCACATATAGTCCGAGCAGGACGGCGAGGACCACGAAAGCCAGCATCGGCAGGAAAAATGCCAGAATTCGTTGCCCTTGCTCGACGGACAGGAAGATTTCGCGGCGGTCACGGTGATGCACGATCGCCTGAACCAACGTACCAAGACTCGCCAACGCGATGATTAATCCGACGTAGAAAGGGAAGTAGCCAGGCTCAGGCCCAGCATCGCCCCAGCCGGTTCCATACTCCCGTGCCGCCACGCTGACGATCACGCCGACCAGCAGCGTGAAACAGGCGGCCACGATTTCCACAGCCAGACGGGAAAGCAAAACACGCGACGGATTCTGCATATACACGGTTCCGAAGGGCTGGCAACCGGGGGGATAGCCCGCCCCGGCGCCAGTGATTCAACGATCGCTGCTTACTGGAGATTCCACTTTTCGCGCTTGAAGACGTCGCTGGCGCGCTCCTGATCCTGCTTGATATAGGCTCGCAGTGTATCGCCGGTCATGAGCGTATCGGTCTGCGACGAGCGCTCGATATAGGCTTTCCACTCCGGCGTTTCGCGCACTTTCTTGAGCACCCCGGTGTAGAACTCCACGGCATCGCTGGGCACGCCGGCCGGCAACCAGATCGTCCGCGGCATCTGGTAGCTCTGAATCGGCAACCCCTGATCCTTGCAGGTCGGAATATCGGACCAAGCCATGTCCTTGGTAATCTTCGGACCGGCTTCCATGCGTTGCGTGCTGAAGATGCAAAGCGGGCGGACCATGTTGGCCTTCCATTGACCGATGTTTTCACTCGGATTGTTCACGTTGGCATCGATATGTCCGCCTGCCAGTTGTACGGCTGCTTCATTGCCGCTCTTGAACGGAATGTAAGTGAACTTGGCGCCGGTCGTCGCGGTGATGATGCTGGTCAGTGTCTGATCGACATCCTTCGACTGCGATCCGCCCATGCGCAGGCCATCCCCCTTCTTGGCCGCGTCGATGAATCCCTTGACGTCCTTGTGTGGCGACTCGGCCGAGACCCAGATCAGGAACTCATCCAGTGCCATCGCCGCGACCGGAGTGAAGCTTTCGGCAGTAAAACCGATCTTTGCCACAAGCGGGAGCAAATACTCGTTGTTGGTTGCGAAAGTCACCTTGTACGGGTCGCCAGGTGTCGCGGAACCATAAACAAAGCCTTCGCCGCCACTGCCACCGCCTTTGTTGAGGACGACGATCGGCGCACTCATCAATTTGTACTTGACGATGATCGACTGGATCGTCCGTGCGAAGGTGTCCGTGCCGCCGCCCGCACCGGCCGTGACGACGAATTCCACCGGTTTGTCCGGTGTCCAGGCCGCAACAGCCTGGGTTGAACAAAACACGGATGCCAGCACAGCAAGAGTCAGCTTGGTCTTCTTCAGCATGTTACCGCTCCTTCCCTTTGTTCTCGTGGTGATAGGACTTATCAAGATGTTTGGCGTGACGAGGTGTCGCCCGCCGCTTTTGCCAACCCTTCGGCGGCCATTCTTGCCGCGAGCAAGAATGCGGCGCGACTGGCCCCGATGTTGGCGATTCCCTTCCATGCGATGTCATAGGCTGTGCCGTGGGCGGGCGTGCAGATGGGAAACGGGAATCCGCCCAACAACGTGACGCCTCGGTCAAAGCCCATCAGCTTCATCGCAATCTGCCCCTGGTCGTGATACATCGTCAACACGGCGTCGAAGGCGCCAGACCGCGCGCGTACAAATACCGTGTCAGCCGGATACGGACCAGAAGCATTGTAGCCCCGGCGAATGGCCTCCTTGACGGCCGGACCGATCACCGTGATTTCGTCCTCGCCGCAGTTGCCGCCGTCACCCGCATGCGGGTTGATGGCGGCGACTGCAATACGCGGTTTCTCGATCCCCGCTTCACGCAGACAGCGATCTGCCAGTGCCAGTTCGGCGACGATGCTCTCCCGTGTCAGCGAGCTGGCCACCTGCGACAGCGGAATGTGCGAGGTCACGCGTGCGTTCCACAAGCCTTCCAGAATGTTGAATTCGCGGGCTATGCCCTGGAATCCGATGACATCGGCGACGAAGCCGATTTCATCGGCGTAGCCCGGATAGACGTAACGCATCGCCTGTTTGTTGAAAGGGGTAAAACAGACGGCCTGTGCCTTGCCATTTTTCGCCATCATGAGCGCGTGGCGAAAATTTTCGATGGCGAACGCGCCACCGACGGCAGTGGCTTCGCCACGCAATACCTTGTCGGGGGACAGATGTTCCAGATCGATGAAAACCGGTTCATCTGCACAGGCATACGATTGTCCGTATTTCACCCGCTGAACGGGAGGCATTTGACCTGCGGCCAGCGCCCCCTCCTCCAGAATCCGGTAGTCCCCGAACACGACGATCCGTGCCGAACTCCTCACTTCTTCGAGCGCCAGCAGCTTGGCCGTCAGTTCAGGACTGATCCCTGCCGGATCTCCCATCGCAAGTGCTACCACTGGACGATTTGATGCCAACTCAATCTCCTTCCCGGCTGTCTGTGATGATTCGGAGAGTTTTGAAACGTTGATTTATTATGCTGCATTCTGAATTCAGAATGCAATACATTTGATGTAAAATTCTTTCAACCGTTGACGCCGTTCCACGAGTCCGGTACACAGGGCCGTCTTGTTTTTTCAATGGGCACCCTTCATGAGCAGAAAGACCGATCTGACATCAACAGATGTGGCACAGGGAGTTGAGGGCATGGATGCAGGGATCGCACGAATCGAACGGCCGACGCTACACAACGTCGTGGTCACGCGGTTGCGTGACATGGTCATCGAAGGCTTGCTGCAACCCGGCAGCCGGATTCACGAGGGGCAACTCGGGGAGCAACTCGGCGTGTCGCGCACTCCGCTGCGAGAAGCGCTCAAGGTGTTGGCGATGGAGGGCCTGGTCGAACTTGTTCCGGGGCGCGGTGCCATGGTGCGTGCATTGACGGCGAAAGACGTTCAGGACATGCTGAGCGTGCTCAGTGTTCTTGAGCAGCTGGCGGGCACGCTGACCTGTCAAAACGCCAGCGATGCGGACATCCGGGATGTCCGGCAATTACACGACGAAATGATGGCCTTTTATCGGTCGGGTGACCGACTGCAGTATTTCAAGAAAAATCAGCAAATCCACTCGGCACTGATCAGTTTTACCGGCAATGCATCACTGGCGATGGTGCACGAAATCCTGCAATCGCGGATGCGGCGAGTCCGTTATATCGGTGACCTGAACGATGACACCTGGTCCGGTGCCGTCTCCGACCACGAAGAAATGATCGCGGCACTGGAATCGCGCGACGGGAGGCGGCTCGCTAAGGCGCTCGTCGACCATCTTGCGCGTACCTGGGATCGCGTCAAAAACGCAATCTAGCTCTTCGCACCGCTCGGTGTGCGCCTCAGACGGGGCGTGCTCAGCGCTTCTGGCCGACGAGCCGCTGCGCGACTGCTTCGTCCGTGACCAAACAGTTGACATAACCGCCGGTCAGAATTGCCTGGATGATGTTGGCTTTGTAGAGGCCCCCGGAGATCAGGATGCTATGCGGGATCGCTTTCAGATCTTGCGGCGGTAGCGCGATGACGCA
>CAYUYI010000162.1:0-1575 GCA_964448995.1 uncultured Propionivibrio sp.
GAACGCATCTGGCTGAAAAGCTACCCTGCCGGCATTCCGGCCGACATCGACATCTCCGGCTACGGATCCGTCCTCGATTTCTTCGACGAGACGATCCGCAAGTACGCGGACAAGCCGGCGTTCAGCAATTTCGGCAAACACCTGAGTTTCAGCCGACTCGACGAGATGTCGCAGGCGTTCGCCAGCTACCTGCAGAAGCTGGGCGGACTGCAGCAGGGCGACCGGATCGCCATCATGATGCCGAATCTGCTGCAATACCCGGTGGTGCTTTTCGGCATCCTGCGGGCCGGCATGACGGTGGTCAATATCAATCCGCTGTTCACGGCGCGCGAGCTCGAAGCACAACTCAAGGATTCCGGCGCCAAGGCGATCATCGTCCTCGAGAATTTCGCCGCCACCTTGCAGAAAGTCATCGGCAACACGGCCATCGAGCACGTCATCACCTCGCAGATCGGCGACATGATGGCGACACCGAAGCGCTGGCTGCTCAATTTCGCGGTCAAGCGCATTAAAAAAATGGTGCCGCACTGGCACCTGCCGAGCGCAATTCCGCTGCGACGGGCGCTCCAGCAAGGCGAATTCGCCCCGTTCCAGCCGATCACGGTCACCCACGACGACATTGCCTTCCTGCAATACACCGGCGGCACGACCGGCGTCTCCAAGGGGGCGATGCTCACGCATGCCAACCTGCTCGCCGCACTGGAACAGATCAACCAATGGATCTCCGGCAGCTTCCGCGAGGCGAAGGAAATCGTCATCTCGCCGTTGCCGATGTACCACATCTTCTGCCTGACCTCGACGCTCGGTTTCATGAAATGGGGCAGCCTGAACGTGCTGATCACCAATCCGCGCGACCTGCCGCGTTTTGTCAAAGAACTGCGCAAGTGGAAGTTCAGCGTGATCACCGGCGTCAATACGCTGTTCAGCGGCCTGCTGCACACCCCCGGCTTCGAGAAGCTCGATTTCTCGGCGCTCAAGGTCGTCGTCGGCGGCGGTGCGGCGGTACAGAAACCCGTCGCCGAGCGCTGGCGCGAAGTCACCGGGGCTTACGTCACCGAAGCCTACGGTCTCACCGAAACTTCTCCCGGTGTTTGCTGCGTACCGCTCGGCGCCCCGTGGGATGGCACGATCGGCCTGCCGGTTTCATCGACCGAGGTCAGCATCCGCAACGAGGCTTTCGAAGAACTGCCGCTATGGGATGGGCAGTCCGACATCGAGCACTGCACCGGCGAGATTTGCGTACGCGGCCCGCAGGTGATGAAGGGCTACTGGAACAACCCGGACGAAACGGCACGCACCTTGCAGGACGGCTGGCTGAAGACCGGCGACATCGGCTACATGGACATCCACGGTTACGTGCGCATCACCGATCGCAAGAAGGACATGATTCTCGTCTCCGGCTTCAACGTTTATCCCAACGAAGTCGAAAGCGTCGTTGCCGCGCACCCCGGCGTCGCCGAATGCGCGGCAATCGGCGTACCGGATGAACATTCCGGCGAGGCGGTACGCTTGCTGGTCGTGCGCAAGGATCGCGAGATGACGCGCGAGGATCTGCTGGCCTATTGCCGCACCCAA
>CAYUYI010000162.1:1675-5356 GCA_964448995.1 uncultured Propionivibrio sp.
CGCCTAACATCCTGAAAAACAACATCAGTTGGCCGTAGAACCGGAAAACTGATGAACGTCACCGGGGTGGCTAAGTTAAAATAGCCGCTGTCCAAAAGAAATTTTTCTGTCTATCTCCATGCGCTCCCCCTATTTTTTCTTCCGCCCATTCGTTTCGCCCCAACACGGCTGGGTTGCATTTGATTTCACGGCGGGTGCCGGCGGCAGCCCGAACGTTCAGGATTATCTGCGCTGCATCAAGGAAGCCAACGCCAGTTCTCTCGGCGGCATGCATCCACTCATCATCCCAGCCAAGCCCGCCTGGATTGAACAGGAAGGGCTGGTCGATTCGCTCGAACCACGGCAAGCCATCTATGTGATGCCGCCGCAGGTGCTGGAAAGCACCGCCACGCTCGAACGCTGCAAGAAGCTTCTGGGCCATGGCTACCACCTGGGCATTCAGGTCACCGGCACGGACATCGTTCGCCAGATTCCGCTCACCTCGTTCGACCATGTCAGTCTTTCGGCCGCCTTCGCCCACGACGAGATGCTGGCGAGCGACCTGAAATACATCGATGATGCCGGATTCCGCAAGATCGCCACCGGCGTGAACTCGCATGAAGTGTACGGCTGGCTGACAGCCAAGGGCTTCGAACTGTGCCAGAGCGCCTTTTTATCCACCCGCAATACCGCGAGCGGCCGCCAGCCCGATCTTGCCCGGCTCAAGCTGCTCAAGCTGCTCAGCATCGTTGAGCGCGACGGCGACACGCGCGAGATCGAGGCCATTTTCCGCGAAGAACCGAAACTCTCCTACAACCTGCTGCGCCTGGTGAATTCGGTGGCGGTCGGTGCCCGTACCCGGATCAGCAATTTCGCCCAGGCCATCGCCATCCTCGGGCGTCGGCAATTGCAGCGCTGGCTGCAATTGCTGATCTACGCCAACAATCTGGCTGACGGCAACGTCCCCAATCCGCTGATGCAGACCGCCGCCGCCCGCGGCCGCCTGGTCGAACTCCTGTGCAAATCCATTGATCTACCCCCTGGCAACAGCGAGCTTTGTGACAATGCTTTCATGACCGGGCTATTCTCGCTGCTCGATGTTCTCATCAACCTGCCGATGACGGACATCCTCAAGGAGTTGCCGCTCCACGACGACGTCATGATTGCACTGCAGTCGCCGGCCACTGGCGGCACGCTGGGAAAATTGCTGACCATCGTCGCTCACGGCGAGGCAGGCAACTTCGCTGCCGCCGAAGCGCTGCTCGACGAGTTCGACATCAGCCCGGAAACCCACGCCGCTGCGCAAGTTTCAGCCCTGCACTGGGCTGCGCACATCAACGTCGAAAAAGACTGAACACGCGACGGGAAGCCAGCCGCTTCAGGTGGCTGACGCATCCCGCACGGCAGTCGCTGGCACCGAAACCCGCCACGATCACCTCGCCCGCGAGCTGCTGGTTCAGCGCGCACTCCGCTTCCGTCGTCCGCCGAACGTCGCGAATCGCGACACCCGGCGCGGCCAGCAGATAGTCGATATGCCAGCGCAAGGTCTTGTGTGGCGACAGGTGCCGGCGTACCCGTGCCTCGAAATTGCGCCGCGCGCTGCCGGTATAGACGTACCAGCCCGCCGGAAAATCGAAGGTGCCAAAGCGTCCGACAGTCACCTGGACAGGCCGGGAAACGCGAATCAGCAACTGATAGGTCCGGAATCCTTCCGGCGCGAGGGCCTCAGTCGCCGCAGAAGGGGTTGGTGCGCCGCTCGAAGCCAATCGTCGACATCGGCCCGTGGCCGGAAATGAAGGCGACATCGTCGCCCAGCGGCCACAGCCGCCCGTGGATCGAAGCGATCAGCGTATCGAAATCGCCCTTCGGAAAATCGGTTCGCCCGATCGACCCCTTGAACAGTACGTCGCCGACTAGCAACAGACGACCGGCCTCATCGAAATACACAACATGCCCCGGCGTGTGTCCGGGACAGTGGAACACCTTCAGTTCGATATTGCCGAAGCGCACGCTATCGCCCTGTTCGAGCCAGCGGTCGGGCACGAACGAGCGCACGCCGGGAAACCCATACACCTTGCTCTGCGCCGGCATGCCTTCGATCCAGAAAGCATCCTCGCGCTGCGGCCCTTCGACCGGTATGCCCAGACGTTCGGCCAGCTCCGCCACGCCACCGGCATGATCGATGTGCCCATGGGTCACGAGAATCCGCTCCGGCAACACGGCATTCTGTTCGATTGCCGCAAGAATCCGGGGAATGTCGCCCCCGGGGTCGACGATCGCGGCTTTCATCGTTTCGCTGCACCACAAGATCGTGCAGTTCTGTTCAAACGGCGTCACAGGGACCAGTTGATATTTTATTGACATACCATCGACACAGCAGAGTAAACAAGCGGCAAAGTATATCAGAGCCACCTCCGCTATAAACGTTACCCACAGTCTTCACAGATTCCGTTGAAAAGCCTGTGGACAGTCACTGGATAGACGTACTAATCCCTTCATCCAACGGGCTTTTGTGCAGGCGCTCAATAATAGGGCAGCGACAGCCATTCAATGAAAATCACGACTGCAAGTGGCCAGCTGACCCAACAGCACAGAGTGGTCGACGAGTCGCTTGGCGACGAGGTGTATTACCTCACCTTCCCGCTGCACGACGCCAAGCACACCCAGCAGGCGAGCCGAGAGCATTTCGCGCCGTTGCCGCTCGGCGAGCCGGGGATGGACGATGACGTTGGTCAGCCCGGTTTCATCCTCCAGTGTCAGGAACACCACTTGCGCCGTCCCCGGTCGCTGGCGACAGGTAACGATGCCGGCGCAGCGTACCGGACGGTTGTGGTCATAGCCGCGTAGCGTCGCCGCATCCACGTAGCGCCGCTGACCGAGCAGGCCGCGCAGCAACAGCAGGGGATGGCGGCCGAGCGAGAGACCGAGCGTTGCGTAATCGGCGACGAGATCGGCACCTTCGCCGGGGGCGGGCAGCGTTTGCGCCGCTTCGCAAACCGGCGCTTCCAGCAACAGGTCACGCTGAACCGGCGTCCCGGCCACGGCCCAGGCCGCTTCGCGGCGATGCCCCGACAGAGCCTTGAGCGCGCCGGCGCCGGCCAGCGCCGCCAGATCGTCTTTATCGACCGCCGATCGCCGTGCGAGATCAGCCGTATCGCGGAACGGCCGGGCGGCAGCGATGCGGCATCCCGCCGCTTCGCCCAGATGGGCGATCTGGCGCAGTCCCAGCCGAACGGCCGTCAGATCGTCGCCTTCCAGCGTGGCTTCCCAATCGCTGTGCTGTACATCCGGCGGACGCACCTTGACACCGTGGCGACACGCATCCTGCACGAGTTGGGACGCCGAATAGAAGCCCATCGGCTGCGCGTTGAGCAGACCGACGAGAAAAGCAGCCGGCTCATGGCACTTCAACCAGGCCGAGATATAGGTCAGCAAGGCGAAGCTAGCGGCATGCGATTCGGGGAAACCGTATTCGCCAAATCCCTCGATCTGCCGATAGAGCGCCTCGGCAAATTCCAGCGAATAGCCGCGGTCGGTCATGCCGACGATCAGCTTTTCGCGCAAATGGCCCACCCCGCCCTTGCGCTTCCAGGCGGCCATCGAGCGGCGCAACTGGTCGGCCTCGCCCGCCGTGAAGCCGGCCGCAACGATCGCCAGCTGCATCACCTGTTCCTGGAAGATCGGCACCCCGAGCGTGCGCTT
>CAYUYI010000163.1:0-2658 GCA_964448995.1 uncultured Propionivibrio sp.
ACATCCATCAGCTTGTCATTGAGAATGACGATCAGCGAATCGACGTTCTTCTGCAACTCGGCGATGCCGGCCTCGGCAATCTTGAGTCGCTTGCCTTCGAACATGAACGGCTTGGTCACCACGGCCACCGTCAGAATGCCCATTTCGCGAGCCACTTCAGCAACGATGGGCGCCGCGCCGGTTCCCGTGCCACCGCCCATACCGGCGGTGATAAAAACCATGTGCGCGCCCTTGAGCGATTCGGCGATCTGCTCGCGTTCTTCCATCGCGGCACTACGACCGGCATCCGGCTTGGCACCGGCACCGAGACCACTCTTGCCGAGCTTCACCTTGCGGTGAGCCACCGAGCGCTTGAGCGCCTGCGCATCGGTATTCGCCGCAACGAAATCGACGCCCATGACACCTTCGCGAATCATGTGATCGACAGCATTGCCGCCGGCGCCGCCGACGCCGATGACTTTGATCACCGTCCCCGAGTCACTGACGATATCTTCCTTGTCGATGATTTCAAACATGGCTCTCTCCTCTCCAAAAAACCGTTGCAAATGGGTTAAAAATTCTTCTCGAACCAGGCCTTCATCCTGCTGAACACCTGCTTCACATCATTTGTTTCGCGAACCTTGAGGCCGCGTTTACGTTGGGTTTGCGCTTCCATCAGCAATCCGCACGCCGTTGAAAACCGCGGGTTCTGCACAACATCGGCCAAGGCTCCGTTGTATTTCGGAATGCCGAGCCGCACGGGCATGTGGAACACCTCCTCGCCGAGCTCGATCATCCCGGGCATCACGGCCGCGCCTCCCGTCAGCACGATGCCAGAGGAAAGCACCTCCTCGAATCCGGCCCGACGCAGTTCCGCCTGAATCAATTCAAACAATTCTTCGACGCGCGGCTGGATCACGTCGGCCAACGCGCGCCGCGACAGTTTGCGCGACGGCCGGTCGTCGACACCGGCAACGTCCAGCACATCCTCCGGATCCGCCAGATCCGACAGCGCGCACCCGAATTTGCGCTTGATCTCCTCTGCTTCGCGGGTCGGCGTGCGCAATGCCATGGCGATGTCGTTGGTAATCTGATCACCGGCAATCGGAATCACCGACGTGTGGCGGATCGCGCCCTGCGTCCACACCGCGAGGTCGGTCGTGCCGCCGCCGATGTCGATCAGGCACACGCCGAGATCCTTTTCGTCCTCGGACAGCACGGCGTAGCTCGACGCCAGCGGCTGCAGCACCAGGTCATTGACCTCCAGCCCGCAGCGACGCACGCATTTGACGATATTCTGCGCCGCCGAAACGGCACCGGTAACAATATGTACCTTCACCTCCAGGCGGAAGCCGCTCATGCCGATCGGTTCACGGATACCGTCCTGATCGTCAATGATGAATTCCTGGGTCAGGATATGCAGAATCTCCTGATCAGCCGGGATCGGCATCGCCCGCGCGGTCTCGATCACGCGCTCGACATCCATGGTAGTCACTTCCTTGTCCTTGATCGCTACCATGCCGTTCGAGTTGAAACTGCGGATATGACTACCGGCGATACCGGTGTAGACATCCTTGACCTTGCAGTCAGCCATCAGCTCCACTTCCTGCAGCACGCGCGAGATCGTCGCCACCGTATCCTCGATATTGACGACGACGCCTTTCTTCAGGCCACGCGAATCCTGCGAACCCATGCCGACGATATTGAGCCGCCCTTCGGGATTGATTTCAGCCACCAGCGCGACAATCTTGGTCGTGCCAATGTCGAGTCCGACGATGAATTCCTTGCTATCCCTGCTCATTGCTTCCCTTTGCTCTCAGTTGCCGTTTGTACTGCAGGCGCGTTGACGCGCAACGCAAACCCGTTCGGATAGCGCATGTCGACAACGCTCGGCCGCTGCCGCGCCGCCGTCAGCACGGTTGGGTAATGCGCCACGAATCGCTCCAGCCGTTGCCGGATCGGCGCCTTGGCTTGCTGTCGCCCCAACTCCACGACCATTCCATCGTCCAGCCGAAGCTGTAGCGCCTGCCGTGCCGACACATTCAACGCCTTCGGCCAGCGATTGACCGCCGCCAGCATTTCCTCGGCTTGACGAAAATACTCCAGCATCTCCTGCGCCATGCCGACCGGCCCGACCAGCAACGGCATCGGTCGCGACGGCGGCACCGTCAGCACGGCCGAAAATACTTCGCCGTACGAGTTCACCAACTGACCAGTCGCCTGCCCCCAGAACGCCACCGGCGTGTGCTCCTCGATCGTCACCTCGATGCGCCCCGGCCACTGCCGCCGCACCTCGGCCCGCCGCACCCAGGGAAGTTCTTCGAGCGATTGCCGGACGCTGTCCAGATTGGCACTGAAAAAATTCCCGCGCAGCCGCCCAGCCAGCGAACGCTCGATCTCCGCCCGCCGCACTTCGCGCAATTCGTTTTGGAAGACCACCTCCTGCAGCGGAAACCACGGCATGCGCGCGCTCCACACCACGCCAGCGACCAGCAACGATGCCGCCCCGGCCACCCAAAGCAGGTCGGAGATTGCGATCATCAGTTGCGGTCGGTTCCACATCGATCATCCCAGTCGAGCGTGTTCAAGCACGCGCAGCACCAGCTGCTCGTAGGAAATTCCCGCCACCCGTGCCGCCATCGGCACCAGCGAATGGTCAGTCATGCCAGGCGAGGTATT
>CAYUYI010000163.1:2758-5345 GCA_964448995.1 uncultured Propionivibrio sp.
ACCAGCGAATCGTGTTTCGCCGCCGTCTGATAGGCGTCGCGCAATTCACCCGCATGACGCACCTTGGCCACGCCGATCGACGATCCCTCGCAAGCCGGCTTGACGAACAGCGGCAAACCCAACTGCCGCTCGACTGCGGCAAAATCTGCAGCGGCATCGAGCATCACAAACTCCGGGATCGGCAGGCCCACCGAGCGCCACAGCAACTTGGTACGCCACTTGTCCATGCCGATCGCCGAAGCCATTACCCCGCTGCCGGTGTAGGGAATGCCCATCAGCTCGAGTGCTCCCTGAATCGTGCCATCCTCGCCGTAGCGGCCGTGCAGCATGATGAAAGCGCAGTCAAAAGCCGCCAATTCGTCGAGTTTGCGTTCGGCCGGGTCGAACGCCTGAGCATCGATGCCCTGGCGTTGCAGGGCGGCCAGCACACGCGAGCCGCTATTCAACGAGACGTCGCGCTCAGCCGACCGGCCGCCGAACAACACTGCAACTTTCCCGAAATTTCTCATCATCAACCTTTGACCAACTTGCCAGGAACCGCGCCAATCGAACCGGCGCCCATCGTAATCACCACATCGCCATCACGCGCGACATCGAGAATCACTGCCGGCATCTCGGCAATATCCTCGACGAATACCGGCTCGACTTTCCCGCCCACCCGCAGCGCACGCGCCAGAGAACGGCCATCAGCGGCAACGATGGGCGCTTCGCCGGCGGCATAAACCTCGCTCAGCAGCAACGCATCGACGCTGGAGAGCACGCCAATGAAATCCTCGAAACAGTCACGCGTCCGCGTAAAGCGGTGGGGCTGAAAGGCCAGCACTAGGCGTCGCCCCGGGAAGGCGCCACGCGCTGCGGCCAACGTCGCCTTCATTTCTACCGGATGGTGACCGTAGTCATCGATCAACGTGAAACTGCCGCCAGCGGCGAGTGTCACCTCACCGTAGCGCTGGAAGCGTCGCCCGACGCCCTTGAATTCGGCCAGCGCTTTAATGATGTCAACATCGGAAACGCCGAGTTCGGTGGCAACAGCAATCGCCGCCAGTGCATTCAGGACGTTATGCATTCCGGGGAGATTCAGCGTCACCGGGAAGCGACTGATGCTGCCATTGATCCGCACACACTCAAACTGCATCTGCCCGTTCCGTGCCACCACATTTTCCGCGCGCACATTGGCCGATTCCGTTAGGCCATAGCTCACGATCTGTTTCGACACCTGCGGCAGAATTTCACGCACGTTCGGATCGTCGGCACAGAGCACGGCGACACCATAAAACGGCAAGCGCTGGAGAAAATCGACGAAGGTCTGCTTGAGTCGGCCGAAATCGTGCCCGTACGTCTCCATGTGATCGGCGTCGATGTTGGTGACGATCGAAATCACCGGCGAGAGATACAGAAAAGAGGCATCGGACTCGTCGGCCTCGACCACAATGAAGTCGCCCGATCCAAGACGCGCATTGGCCCCGGCGGCATTCAGACGCCCGCCAATGACGAAAGTCGGGTCCATGCCCCCCTCGGCCAGAATCGAGGCCACCAGACTGGTCGTCGTCGTCTTGCCGTGCGTCCCGGCAATGGCGATCCCCTGCTTGAGCCGCATCAACTCGGCGAGCATCTGCGCACGCGGCACGACCGGCACCTTGCGCGCGCGCGCCGCCCGAACTTCCGGGTTGTCTTCCTGGACCGCCGTCGACACCACCACAGCATCGGCATCCTGCACATTCTCGGCAACGTGTCCGGCAGCGATCCGCATGCCAAGCCCCGCCAACCGACGCGTCGTCGCATTGTCAGCCAGGTCAGAGCCGCTCACGCCGAAGCCCAGGTTGTACAACACCTCGGCGATCCCACTCATGCCCGACCCACCAATTCCGACAAAGTGGATATTTTTGACTTTGTGTTTCATTTGACTAACTCCTCGCACTGGCGTGCCACTTCAGCCACTGCTTCGGGCTTGGCCAGCGCCCGCGCACGCTCGGCCATCTGCAACAATTGACCGCGGGTATAATTTCGGAGCAGGCTCACCGATTCCGGCGTCATTTCTTCCTGCGGAAGCAGGATCGCCCCGCCAGCGGATGAGAGGAATCGCGCATTCGCCGTCTGATGATCGTCAACCGCATGCGGGAACGGCACCAGAATGCTCGCCACCCCGGCCGCCGCGAGTTCTGCCACGGTCAGCGCCCCGGCCCGGCACAGCACCAGATCGGCCCATTCGTAGGCCCCGGCCATGTCATCGATAAAATCGACGCACTCGGCGCGCACGCCGGCAGCCGCATAGTTCGCTTTCAGCTGCTCCAGGTGGCGGGAACCCGCCTGATGCACGACCATCGGCCGTTCTTCCGCTGGAATCAGGCTCAAGCCTTGGGGTACCGTTTCGTTAATGGCCGCCGCCCCGAGACTGCCACCGAGTACCAGCAGGCGCAACGGCGGCTGGCGTCCGTCAAACCGTTCTGCCGGCGGCGGCAACTGCGCGATTTCCGGCCGCACCGGATTCCCGACCCACATGCCCTTGCGCAACACCTCAGGAAATCCGCAGATGACGCGATCGGCGACGCGGGCCAGAACCCGATTGGCCAGCCCGGCAATCGAGTTT
>CAYUYI010000164.1:0-5339 GCA_964448995.1 uncultured Propionivibrio sp.
CACCGATAATCGAGGCGCGCGTCACCACCTTCTTGGTCGCAGCCTTAACCTCTCCGGATTTTTGCTCACCAGATTTTTTCGCCGCAGGCGTCGCCGGTGTCGCTGCCGTTTTCTGCGGCTTCGGTTTCGTTTCCGCCGCCTTGGACACGACCGGTTCATCCGGCGCTTCAACCACAGCGACTTTCGGCTCAACAGCTATCGGCGTCTTGTGAGCGTTGGTTTCCTCGACCTTCGGTGGCTCAACGACTTCGATTTCGACCGGCTTCTCTTCCGGTAGGACAATAACGGGTTCTGGAATAACAACCGGAGCCTCTTCGACAGGCGCCGGCGGCATCACTACGCTCTCAACAGGCGCCACCACCGGTTTGATTTCGGGCAGATCACGCTTGACGAGCACACGTTTCTTACGCACTTCAACCTGAACCGTCCGTGACTTACCCTGCGCATCCTGCGACCGGATTTCCGTCGTTTCCTTGCGCGTCAGAGTGATTTTGGTCTTGGCCTCGACGGCACCATGTGAGCGACGCAGAAAATCAAGCAACCGGGTCTTGTCCTGTTCGGTCAGCAGATCTTCAGCTTTGTTCTTGCTCACGCCAGCCTTCTGCAACTGCTCAAGCAGCGCAGTCGCAGGCATTTTCAGGCTGTCGGCAAATTGGGCAACGCTTGTTTGCGCCATAAATTCCTCTTCTCCGCTTACTCGAACCAGTGCGCGCGCGCCGTGGTAATCAGTTGTTTGGCTCGATCGATATCGATGCCGGTCATTTCCATCAGTTCGTCGACCGCCAGATCGGCAAAATCATCGAGCGTCTTGATCCCGTTGGCACCCAACTTACCCGCCAGCGGCTTGTCCATCCCTTCCAGGCTCAGCAGGTCGTCAGCCAAATCGCCGATCTGCTCTTCGGTCACGATCGCCTCGGTCAAGAGCACATTGCGTGCGCGTTCGCGCAGTTCCTGCACTGTCTCCTCGTCAAAGGCCTCGATTTCCAGCATCTCGTGCAGCGGCACATACGCCACTTCCTCGAGCGTCGAAAACCCTTCGCTGATCAGGATATTGGCCACTTCCTCATCGACATCGAGTTTTTCCATGAACAACACCCGGATCGCCGCCGATTCAGCTTCGACCTTGGTCTGAGACTCTTCTTCGGTCATCAGGTTGATCGTCCAGCCGGTCATTTCGGAAGCCAGGCGAACATTCTGCCCACCGCGACCGATGGCGATCGCCAGATTGGCTTCATCAACCACCACGTCCATGCTGTGCTTCTCTTCATCGACCACCACCGAACTCACTTCGGCCGGCGCCAACGCACCAACGACAAACTGCGCCGGATCCGGCGACCACAAAACAATATCGACACGCTCGCCAGCGAGCTCGTTCGTCACCGCCGTCACGCGCATGCCGCGCATACCGACACAGGTACCGATCGGATCGATACGCTGGTCATTGGACTTGACGGCAATCTTTGCCCGTAGCCCTGGATCACGCGCCGCCGCCTTGATCTCAAGCAATCCGTCATCAACTTCCGGCACTTCCATTTCGAACAGCTTGATGATGAACTCCGGCGCCGTCCGCGAAAGGATCAACTGCGGCCCGCGTGCTTGGCGATCGACACGCAACAGATACGCCTTGACGCGATCGCCGATACGCAGATTCTCGCGCGGAATCATCTGATCGCGCGGCAACACTGCCTCGATCTTGCCGGCCTCGACGATCGCATTACCGCGCTCCATGCGCTTGATCGTCCCGGTGACCAGATGCTCTTTGCGATCCAGGAAATCATTCAGAATCTGATCACGCTCGGCATCACGAATTTTCTGCAGGATGACCTGCTTGGCAGCCTGGGCGCCAATCCGCCCGAAATCAATCGGCTCAAGCGCCTCTTCAAGGAAATCGCCGACTTCAACTTCCGCATCCTGCTTCTTCGCGTCACAGAGCGGCACCGTCAGGTTCTCGTTGAGATAGTCCTCGTCTGCCACCACTTCCCAGCGGCGGAAGGATTCGAAATCGCCGGTTTCGCGGTCGACCACGACGCGCACATCGGCCTCGTCGTGAATGCGCTTCTTGGTCGCCGAAGCCAATGCCAATTCCAGCGCCCCGAAGACGATTTCCTTGCTGACATTCTTCTCGCGTGCCAGCACGTCGACCAACAACAAAATTTCACGGCTCATATGCTCAATACCCCCTATTCCGCACTCAGTATCCGCCCGGCACCCGCATTCGCGCCGATCTTCAGTCGAACTTCGGCACCAACCGGGCCTTGTCCACGTTGCTCAGTTCCAACTCAACCTCACCGGTATCCACCGTCAGGCACACTTTCCCATCCCGCACACCCCGTAGGACACCATTGAAATTGCGCCGCCCCGCGAGCGGAAGCCGCAGACGGAGATTCACTTCGGAACCTGCAAAACGCTCAAAATCAGCGAGCTTTTTCAGAATCCGGTCGAGCCCCGGCGAAGAAACCTCCAGACGGTCGTAGTCGATGTTTTCCACCGCCAGCACGCGTGACAAATGATTGCTGACCGTCGCGCAGTCCTCCACGTCGATCCCACCCGTTTTCTCGGGCTTGTCGATAAAAACCCGCAACACGCGGCCACGCGGGCTTTGTTCGATGTCTACCACTTCGAACCCCAACCCTGCGACAGTCTTTTCGAGAAATTCGTGTAAATCCATAGCTACAAATAAAAAATGGGCAAAAGCCCATCCAGAAGAAACGGCCCGTGAAGGGCTCTCCGAAAACCCGTGGATTATACCCACCTTTAACGACAGCGTAAATCCCTGATTTGCAATTAAGCTGCTGTTGAAAAACTCTTTTTTCTCCGCAGCGACCTCCGGAAGCCAGCCGACTCGGCGCAGAACTCCCGGATTCGCCACGACACCGGTCAGCGTCCGCCCGCCTTGCGCGGCGGGCGCGACATCGCCGGCTTGTCCATACCGAATTCCGTCATCAACTTCTGCACGACCTTGTCGTCGAGATCAAGCACCTGCCCGCGTTTGAGGTTAGCTGGCAGAACAAAGGGACCGTACCGGACGCGCATCAATCGGCTGACCGTCACGCCAACCGCCTCAAACATGCGCCGGACTTCGCGATTACGCCCTTCAAACAGCGAAACACGATACCAACGGTTGGCACCATCACCGCCCGCATCGAGAAGCGAACCGAATTGGGCCAACCCATCTTCCAACTCAACCCCATCAAGCAAACGCTGCTGTGCTTCGGCCGTCAGTTCGCCAAGCACACGCACGGCGTATTCGCGAACAAGGTTGTAACGCGGGTGCATCAAGCGATTCGCCAGCTCACCGGACGTCGTGAACAGCAGCAAACCGCTGGTATTGAAATCCAGCCGACCAACCGCCACCCACCGCGCACCGGAAAGACGCGGTAGCGAGGTAAAGACGGTCGGGCGATGGTTCGGGTCGTCACGCGAAACAATCTCGCCCTCCGGTTTGTGATACAGGATCACGCGGGGTAAACGGTTGGAGAATTTAAGATTGACCAACCGCCCATTAACCTTGACGCGATCACCCGGACTGGCCGACTGACCAATCTCAGCCACTTCACCGTTAATCATTACCCGCCCGGAAACAATCAGCTCTTCCATTTCCCGGCGCGAGCCAATGCCACTTTGGGCCAACAGTTTCTGCAAACGTTCGGGCTTGCCCGGCAGCTCCTGATGACGGCCGCGCTTGCCTTGGACGCCTGTCTCTGCCGGCACGATACGGGGCGCACGGCGCGGCGCGGTAGCAGCCGACGTCGCCCCTTCTTCAACCGGCGCACCATCCCCTTCGACACGCGGGTTTTCACCGCGATGACGACGCGAATTGATTTGCGGCGGACGGAATGGCGTTTTTTTCGAATTATTCGGCATGGGCGAGATCCAGAGTCTGATTCATCATATCGAGTGGCGGTAGTTCGCTCACACTGCGCAACCCGAGGTCGTCGAGAAATTTCCTCGTTGTGGCCAACAAGGCCGGGCGGCCGGGCGTGTCGCGGTGGCCGACCACATCGACCCAACCGCGTTCTTCGAGTGCTTTGATCACCTGCGTTGATACCGTGACCCCGCGAATATCCTCGATATCACCGCGCGTCACCGGCTGACGATAGGCGATGATCGCCAGCGTTTCAAGCACGGCGCGCGAATATTTGGCGGGTTTCTCCGGATTGAGTTTTTCGAGATACGGCATGAATTCTGCGCGCGTGCGGAAACGCCAACCACTGGCCAGTTGCAAGAGCTCCAGCGGCCGCGTCATCCAGTCGGCACGCAATTCATCGAGCAACACGCGCAGCGCGTCACTGCTCATTTCTCCGTCAAAAAGCTTGCGCAACTCGTGGACGGAGAGCGGTTGCGTCGCGCTGAGCAACACCGCCTCGAGAATCCGCTTCAGTTCGTGAGTATTGTCGGGAGGTTCCGGCGGCGTCATTTCGAGGACGAACTCGGACGCGTCCGGCACGACCTCGACAGCCGGTTCTTCCGGCGCCGGCGCTTCCGTAAAGCTCCCGGCAACCTCAGTCATCGGTACGCTCGACAACGGGACCGTCGACGGATCCGGGATCAACGTTCCCGGAGTTTGTCTCTGTTCTGGAGTCTGTTTCGTGTCTTCCATCGGCCAACCTCACATAGATGGGAGCAAAAGCCTGTTCCTGCGTCATTTCGAGCAGATGTTCACGTGCCAGCTCAAGCATGGCGATGAAATGAACCACAACGATCTGCGGCCCGCGCGAAGCATCGAACATCTGCGTAAATTCAACGAAGCCGCTATTGTCACGCAACAAGCGCAGGATCTGCCCCATGTGCTCGCGCACTGACAATTCCTCGCGCTGGATCGTATGGTGCGTATGCAGTTTGGCCTGGCGCAAGATGGCGCTCCAAGCGTCCCGCAGATCTTCAGGGCGGACTTCCGGCAGTCGCTGCATGAGCGATTTCTCGACCCACACTTCGACCCAGTCGAAATCGCGCTCGGCTTGTGGCAGCTCGTCAATCCGGTGCGCCGCCAGCTTCATCTGTTCGTATTCGATCAGACGACGAACCAGTTCGGCGCGCGGATCTTCGGCCTCCTCGCCTTCGGTCAGGCGGGGTTTTGGCAGCAACATGCGCGACTTGATCTCGATCAGCATCGCGGCCATGACCAGATAATCGGCAGCCAGTTCAAGATTATGCGAGCGCATGGCTTCGACGTACGTCAGATATTGCACCGTCAGCGGCGCCATCGGGATATCGAGGACGTTGATGTTCGCCTTGCGGATCAGATAGAGCAGAAGGTCGAGCGGCCCCTCGAAGGCGTCGAGCATCACCGCCATGGCATCCGGCGGAATATACAGGTCGAGCGGCATCTGAGCCATCGG
>CAYUYI010000165.1:0-5336 GCA_964448995.1 uncultured Propionivibrio sp.
GCGACCCTCGACGAGGCACATCACGCCATCGATGACATGCTCTCCGGCAACAAGCTCGGCGATGCGGGTGCGCGCGTCGTCATTGAGGATTTTCTCGACGGCGAGGAAGCCAGTTTCATCGTCATGGTCGACGGCAAGAATGTGCTACCGCTCGCCTCCAGTCAGGACCACAAACGCATTTTTGACGGCGACACCGGCCCCAATACCGGCGGCATGGGCGCCTATTCGCCGGCCCCGGTAGTCACCCCGGAAATTCACGCCAAGGCGATGCGCGAGGTCATTCTCCCGACGGTCCGCGGCATGGCTGCGGATGGCATGCCGTACACAGGATTTCTCTACGCCGGACTGATGATTGGCAAAGACGGTTCAGTCAAGGTCGTCGAATTCAATTGCCGGATGGGCGACCCCGAAACCCAGCCGATCATGATGCGCTTGAAATCCGACCTGCTGACGCTGCTAGAACATGCCGTCGCCGGCAAGCTCGATCAGATCGAGGCCGAATGGGATCGCCGCGTTGCCCTCGGTGTCGTCCTCGCTGCCGCGAACTACCCCGACTCGCCACGCAAGGGCGATGTCATCAGCGGACTATCCACTGGAAGCGAAACTGTGCATGTCTTCCACGCCGGCACCACCGAACGTGATGGCAAGGTTGTCACCGCCGGAGGCCGCGTTCTCTGCGTCACGGCATTGGGAGACAATGTCAAACAGGCGCAGAAACAGGCCTACGACGCCATCGCCGGCATCCACTTCGACGGCATGCAGTACCGTCGCGACATCGGGCACCGCGCCATCAACCGCTGAGCCGCCCCGAATCCGCGCGCTGAAAGCATCCCCTGCCTGTCTCGCACAGGCAGGGTGCTATTTCAGCTTACCTCGCATCACCCGCACCCGTTCGGGATGCTTCACCGTCATCTTGCCTGCCCCCCCGGCCAGATTGCCGCAAGCACAAACGCTCCGTATAAAGGGCACCGAGTTAACGACTGCATTGCATTCCATGCATTCGTAATAGAGATCACTACCGCTCGGCAACGCCGGGGATCCGGGTAGCGGTTCGACTGGCGAAAAGCGGTAAATTTTGCGGAGATCGACGCTGGCCATGTTCAGATATCCTGTTCTGGAAACTCGCGTTGACTCATTCTAGAGGCCAAAACCAGTCGAGTGAAGCGGAATCGGCGCGAATTTCACGTGACGTGTAATGCACCCGCGCGGGCAATCACCCAAGCCGATCCGACGGGGGAACATCGCCCTCAGACCGCTGACGCTCGCGAAACGCCCTCGCCCGGCGCGGCAAGGTACGAGCCACGCCAAACGCACGCAATAGCCCATAGAAAACGACGAAGGCGCCAACACACAGCAGAATCGCCAAATTGAGCGACAACTCGACACGATAGGGCGGCAGCACCAGCAACAGGTAGCCTGCATTGGTGCGTGCCGCAAGCGACACACCGACGGCCAGGGCAAATAGCGCGAGAACCCACAACAGCCCCTTCATTTTTTGTCTGCCCCCAACCGAACACTCTTGAGCGCAGACAAGCTCTCCGTCAGCGTAGGCAAATCCGAGCTGATCTCGGTCCGCGAGAACTGCCGAAGCGTTGCCAACGCCGCTATGACCGATTTGTCTCGTCCATCGAAATAGCGCTCCATCCAGCGCTGGACTTCTGCAACTTCGCGGCGGAACGCCCACTGGTCACGAGCCAATAGGGACAACCGGACGTTGAGCAAGCGCAACTTGAGGTTTTCGCGCAAGAAAAAAGTCTGCCCTGGCGCCAGCAAGGCCGGTTCTTCACGATCGAAACGCTGGATGCGGACCAAGCCACGCACCTCCCGCCAGAACGTCTGTACCAATTGCTGCCAGAATGCGACGGAAACAGCGGAGACAGACGGGTCACCCGACTCCGGCGAAACTGACTTCGTCTCGATCGGCCGGACGTCCACGGCCAGTGGCAACCCATCCACACTGGCGATGATGCTCTCCAGCCGAAGGCTCATTCCCGCCACATCGGTCTGCGGCAGAGCACGCAGGCGATCCAGATCGCGCACCAACACCCGCCGCAACCCCACGTACTGGGGACGGTTGCTCCCCGCCAAACGCGCCTCGGCAGACTGCAATGCCAGTATCGCCCCCGCCACATTGCCAGCCACTTGCAATTGTTGCGCTGCCAGCGTCACGGCCTGTTCGATTTCGGCGGCAACCCATTCATCCCGGCTACGCGCGAGATTCTGATACAGGCCCTCCAGTAGCGCTTGCTGTCCTCTGGACTCTGCCAGCTTTCCTTCCAGTTCGGCAACTTTCGCCAACAAGGCGGCCGATTGCTCCTGCGCCTGTTTTGCCAGCGCACGGCTTTCGCGCGCCATGGCATCGCTTTCGGATAAACGCCGCGCCAGTTCCTGCTGCGTTTCCGCCAGACGCCAACGGGTTTCCCCCCACTGCCAGCCCGCTAGTAGCAGCGCCAGCGCAGCGACGACAACCCAGGGATTCAGCCAACGACTCACCGAATTCCGCAATCGGACACCCGCGGCCTTCTGTTTTTTTTGCGCAGCCGAATCAACGGCACCGGGGTCTCGCACGTCATTCATGGCCAAAACCCTGAAACGCCACGAGACCCTCCAGAATTCCCGCATCTGCCGGCCCTGTCAGGACGATCTGCGTCAATCCGAGTTTCGCCGCCTCATCGACGATCCGCGCATGCGGGACGAACAATGGCAGACGCTCCAGTTGCAAGCGATCCTGCGGTTCGAGCAGCGACCAGAGATTGCGTAGTCCTTCACTCGAAGAAATCGTCAGTGCATCAACGCCATTGCCACGCAATAACGCCAATAATCTGTGGGCATCGGCGGGCGGCGAACGCCGGTAGCAGGTCAGGCAATCGACAATGGCGCCTCGCTCCCGCAACGTTTCAGCCAACAGTTCGCGCCCTCCGTTGCCACGCATGAGCAGCACACGCCGACCAGCAACCGCGGCAGCGCCGAACTCGGGAAGTGCCAGCAACGCCTCGGAATCAAAACGTTCGCGCGGAGCGATGGTTCCGGTGACACCACAAGCGGCCAGCGCCGCCACCGTACCGGGACCGATCGCTGCGACCTTGACCGCCTCTGGCCAGACTCGGCCGGCCAACAAAATCGACAACCCGTAGTCAACTGCATTGGGACTGATGAAGACGACTAAAGCATACGTCGTCAAATGCGCAGCGGCCATCTGCAATGGGCCCATGTCGTCAGCGGGGCCGATCTCTAGCAGAGGGCAACAGATCGCCTCCCCCCCCCGTTCGGCAATCATCGCGGCCAACGCCCCGGCCTGGGCGATTGGCCGCGTCACAACGATGCGCCGGCCCTGCAGCGACATATTCATTTGCCAGCCAATGCCGCCAGAATCGCCTCGGCGCCGCCTTCGCGCAATTGCTGCGCCAGCGCTTCGCCGAGCGCCTCATCGTTTTCGGGACGCCCCCGCAGCTCGCTGCTGATCATGCGCTGGCCGTCCGCCGTTGCTACAAAACCGCGCAGCCAAAGAACATTGTTTTCGATCACCGCGTAGCCCCCCAGCGGCACCTGACAACTACCGCCCAGCGCACGTGAAAAAGCACGCTCGGCCCGTACACAATGGGCCGTCTCGTCATCGTGCAGCGGGGCGACCCAGCACAAGGCCGCATCATGATGCGCCGGCACTTCGATGCCCAGCGCCCCTTGTCCGGGGGCTGGCAGCGACTGTTCTGGCGTGAGCACGACACGGATCCGTGATGCCAGTCCGAGACGAATCAGGCCCGCCGCCGCCAGGATGATCGCGTCGTACTTCCCGTCATCCAGCTTGCGTAACCGCGTATCGAGGTTGCCCCGCAACGGCTCAATGGAAAGATGTGGATACCGGCTCCGCAGAATCGCCTCTCGACGCAGACTTGACGTTCCCACCACCGCCCCCGGCGGCAGGTCATCCAGGCTCTCATAGGCTGTAGAAACAAAAGCATCGCACGGATTCTCGCGTGCGGTGATGGCGGCCAGCAGGAACCCTGCGGGCATGTCCATCGGCACATCCTTGAGCGAATGCACGGCAAGGTCAGCGTGCCCTTCCTGCATCGCCACTTCAAGCTCCTTGATGAACAATCCCTTGCCACCGATCTGCGCCAGCGGTCGATCGAGAATCTGGTCGCCGCGCGTCGTCATGCCGAGGATATCGACGACGGCGTCAGGATACAGTGCTGCCAGTCGTGCCTGGACGTGCTGCGCCTGCCACATCGCCAGACGCGATTCGCGCGAGGCGATGGTGATCCGTGAAGGAGTTGAAAAGTGTCCGAGCACGCGTGTTTCCTTGTCAATTCGAATCGCAATGAACTCGATTTTAGCAGCCTCATCGGGCGGACCGCGTCGGGGAAATCCGAAATTAACGGGGAAGGAACCAATCGGCGAAAGCCATGTCTCACGCGTGACACATTTTTTCACATTGAGATATAAAATACCGTATTGTGAAAAAATGCAAAAAAATGAACAGATGAAAACCCGAGTAGGACAGCGTATTATGATCGCTGTTCCCATCGGATTCTCAGACAAAACGACCATCAGGAGAACGACCATGGCGGCATACAACGAGATTACCCCCTCCGGCACACAGCAAGATACCGACCCGCAGGAAACCCGCGAATGGCAGGAGGCCCTGACGGGCGTCATCGAGAACGAGGGGCCGGAACGTGCCCATTTTCTGATCGAGCAAATGATCGGGCAGGCGCGCGAGGAAGGCATCGATATCCCTTACAGTGCCACGACCGAATATATCAACACCATTTCAACCGACCGGCAGCCAAAATATCCAGGCGATGCCGATATCGAGATCCGCATCCGCAACTATATCCGCTGGAACGCCATGGCGATGGTGGTGCGCGCCAACAAGAACACCAACGTCGGCGGTCACATCGCCTCCTTCGCCTCGTCGGCGGCGCTCTACGACGTCGGCTTCAACTGGTTCTGGCGCGGACAGGACGATGCTTCCGGTGGCGACCTCGTCTTCTTTCAGGGTCACTCGATACCCGGCGTCTATGCCCGAGCCCATCTGATGGGACGTCTGTCGGACGAACAGGTACTGAACTTCCGCCGCGAAGTCGACGGAAAGGGCTTGTCGTCCTATCCTCACCCCTGGCTGATGCCCGATTTCTGGCGTTTCCCGACGGTCTCGATGGGGCTCGGCCCGATCCAGGCGATCTACCAGGCGCGTTTCATGAAGTACATGGAAAGCCGCGGCTTCATTCCGGCCAATGACCGCAAGGTCTGGGCTTTCCTTGGCGACGGCGAGACCGACGAGGTCGAAACGCTCGGCGCCATCGGCATGGCCTCGCGCGAGAAGCTCGACAACC
>CAYUYI010000166.1:0-5302 GCA_964448995.1 uncultured Propionivibrio sp.
TGCAAGGCAAGTAACGCCGCCGGGAACGTGCGCTGCCAACCAGCGCCACGTTCCCGCAATCCCACGCGCCGTCGATGCGGCCCCCTGCCGCCCGTACCAGAAAGATGCCGCTGTATGCAGCGAGCAAAACGCTTTCTTGACTACCTTTTTGTCATCGGGCAGGATGCGGCCAGAAACGGGAATTGGCTGAATTTTCCATAATCGGTCACTCCACCCGAAATGCATTCAGCGTTTGAATTAACGGGGAGGCCATTGTGGCGGGTCTGATTTTCATGCTGGACTTGGACGGAACTCTTGTCGACAGCGAGCCACTCAAAGGCATGGCTCTTGCTGATACTTGTAGCTTGTACTCTCACCCCGTAGATTCGAACATCTATGCAGAAGTGATGGGCCGCGATTGGGATACCGTCTTATCTCATTTTTTCGAGCAAGCGGGAATAAATCCGGATCGTGACGAATTCACCGGAAAATTCCGACACCGTTATCTTGAGCTGCTGGACACAAGGCTTTCTCTAACAAAAGGAGCTGAGAGATTCTTCGCTCTCGCAAACAACCTGAAAGCTCGTCTAGCTATTGTTAGTTCTGCGGCTCCATGGATGGTCGACAAAGTCTTGGCGTTAACAGGCGTAAGAGACACGTTTGAGATAGTAATTTCTCAAGCTGACGTGAAGCGCCATAAGCCAGACCCGGAAGCGTATGAACTTGCCCTTAACAGACTAAACGCAAATTCGGTTGATAGCATTGTTATTGAGGATTCAACCCCTGGGCTTATTGCGGCGCACAGGGCCGGATGCACGAGTATTGCCATGCGCCACAATTTCAATAAACGACATGATTTTTCATTGGCAAAGTTAGTAGTGTCCGATTTCAATGAGCTGTGCGATTCCTCTCTTTTCCTTTAAGGTGGCTCTCATGCGTCTATTGCACACAATGCTCCCGATTAGCAATCCAGAAAGAACGCTAGATTTCTATCTACAAGCTCTGTCCATGCGCCTCCTTCGGAAAAATGACTACCCCGAAGAGAAATTCACACGTTACTTTGTTGGTTACGATGATGAATCAGAAGGCGCCGTGTTGGAGTTTACCCATGAGTGGGAAATGTCGCCTTCTGGTGTTTTGAAGTTTGGTCATATTGGGATAGAAGTTGAAGATGCGGGGCTGGCGTGTGAGCGAGCAATACAGAACTTCGGAGTTGTTTTGATCCCGCCACACAAGCCAAGAAGCACGGTATTAGCATTAGTGGCCGATCCTGATGGCCATGTGATCGAGTTTGTTGAGAAAAAACGATAGTTCCGCCAGCCACACCGCCTCAGTGGGCGGCAATACGGCTGGCCGGAAAGCGCGCGGAGAAACAGCTGCCGACGCCCGGTGTGCTCGTGATTTCGAGCTGCGCCTGATGGCGGTTGAGCGCGTGCTTGACGATGGCCAGGCCGAGCCCGGTGCCGCCGGCTTCGCGCGAGCGGCCGCGATCGACGCGGTAGAAACGTTCCGTCAAACGGGGGATATGCTGCGCATCGACACCGATGCCGGTGTCCTGGACGGAGAAGACGCCGCCGTGCGCATTCGTTTCCCAGCGAATCGTGATACGGCCGCCCACGGGCGTGTACCGGATGGCATTGGAAACGAGGTTGGAAAACGCGCTGGTGAGTTCCGATTCAGAACCGAGAAGGTCGTTCGGATCGTCGGCCTCGACCACGAGATGGTGACGCCCGCCCGAGAGGGATTCGGCATCACGGCGCAGCTTGTTGATGATTTTCGCCATATCGAGCACGGCATCTTCAGGCGGCGGTGCCGACTCGATGGCCGAGAGCGTCAGCAGGTCCTGGACGATGGTCAGCATCCGGCCCGATTGTTCCGACATCAATGCCAGATACCGCTGCTGTTCCTCGGGGCCAAGGTCGATTTCGCGCAGTGTCTCGAGAAATCCGGAGAGCACGGTCAGCGGCGTGCGCAGTTCGTGCGAGACGTTGGCGACGAAATCGCGGCGCATGCGGTCGAGCCGCTCGGTTTGCGTCACGTCCTTGATCTGCATCAGCGTGCGGTTTTCCGCGTAAGGGATGAGATGGATCGAGAGCACGCATCCGGGGTTGCGCTCCGAGCGGATGGTCAGCGGACGGGCGAAGTCGCCTGCCAGCAGGAAGGCCACGAATTCAGGCTGCCGCACCAGGTTGGCCACCGATTGGCCGATGTCGGTCCGCGCCTGCAAGCCGAGCAAGGCTTCTGCGGTTGCGTTGCAGAAAACGATGTGCATGCGGTCGTTGAGCAACACGACGCCGTCATTGAGCGCCTGAATGGCGGCAAGCAGCATGTCGATGCGGTGGCTGCGCCGCTCGATCTGGGCGCGAAGGTCTTTCTCGTGCCGGTATAGCCGGCCGAAGATGCCGTCCCAGGCGCCGCGCCCTTCGAGATTGGCGTCAACGTCCGGCGCGCGTGACCAGCGATCGAGGAGCGCGAAGTTGCGGAAATGGGCAGCCATCTGCGCGCCAAGGCCGAGGCAGAAGACGATCCAGCCGGCCGTCGCCGAAACGGCGAGCGCGGCGAGCAGCGCCAGGCATGCGGCCAGCACGGTGAACAGCACGGTGCGAATCAATTCCTGTCGCAAGGCGGTCAGGCTCCGTTGAAGCGATAGCCGGTGCCGCGCACCGTTTCGATCAGATCCTGATGTCCGGAGGGTTCAAGCGCCGCGCGCAGGCGGCGGATATGCACGTCGACCGTGCGTTCTTCGATGAACACATGGTCCCCCCACACTTCGTCGAGCAGTTGGGCGCGGCTGTACACCCGCTCCGGGTGCGTCATGAAAAAGAACAGCAGGCGGAATTCGGTCGGGCCGAGCTCCACCGGCTGGCCGTCGGCCAGCACGCGATGGGTCGCCGGGTTCAGGCTCAGTGTGCCGATTTCGACGGCTTCACCGGCCAGATGCGGCGCCCGCCGCCGCAGCACGGCACGGATGCGGGCCACCAGCTCTTTCGGCGAAAACGGCTTGGTGACGTAGTCGTCGGCGCCCGCCTCCAGCCCCTGAATCTTGTCTTCTTCGTGGACACGCGCCGTCAGCATGATGATCGGCAGTTCGCGCGTGCGTTCGTCGGCGCGAAGCTTGCGGGCCAGCCCGACCCCGGACTGGCCGGGCAGCATCCAGTCGAGCACCAGCAGATCGGGCAACTCGTGGCGGATGACGGTTTCGCCCTCTTCGGCGCTGGTTGCGCGGACAACCTGAAATCCGGCATGGCGCAAATTGACCGCGACGAGCTCAAGGATGGCCGGCTCGTCTTCAACCACCAGAATCGTCGTGGTCACGCCGCACCCCCCGCATTTTCCTTGCCGCGATGACGGATGTCGCGCCCTTCGACAATGAAGGTGACGTGTTCGGCAACGTTCTTGGCATGGTCGCCGATGCGCTCGATGGCGCGGGCAATCCAGATCACATCCATGGCCGTGGTGATGGTGCGCGGATCTTCCATCATGTGGGTGACGAGCTGGCGCACGATCGACTTGAATTCGGTGTCGACGCCGCTGTCTTCTTCGATGACCTGGGCCGCGAGCCCCGAATCGAGGCGCGCAAAGGCGTCGAGCGACTCCCTGACCATGACGAGGACGGCTTCGGCGATATGCCGGATGCCGGGCGCGAATTGGGTGGGGCTTTGTCCGGCTTCGCAGATGCGGCGCACGCCCTTGGCCATTTTTTTCGCCTCGTCGCCAATGCGCTCGAGGTCGGTGACGATCTTGATGATGCCGAAGACCAGGCGCAGATCGACGGCGGTGGGTTGGCGGCGGGCGATCAGCTGGGTGCTCTCGTCGTCGATGACGATTTCCAGCGTGTTGATCTCCTGGTCGCGGGCAACGATTTCCTTGATGGCCGCCAGATCGCAGGCGCCGTAGGCTTCGATGGCGGTCGCCACCTGATTCTCGACCAGGCCGCCCATCTTCAGGACGTTGCTGCGCAGGCGACCGAGATCTTCGTCAAACTTGCTCGATTGGTGATGCAGAATATCTTCCATCAAACTCTCCTCAGCCCATGCGGCCGGTAATGTAGTCTTCGGTACGACGGTCCTTCGGCTTGATGAAGATTTCATCCGTTTTGCCGAATTCGATCATCTCGCCGAGATACATGTAAGCGGTATAGTCCGAGACGCGTGCCGCCTGCTGCATGTTGTGCGTGACAATCAGGATGGTGACACGCTTTTTGAGTTCGTGCACCAGCTCCTCGATGGCACCGGTGGCGATCGGGTCCAGGGCCGACGTCGGTTCGTCGAAGAGCAACAGCTCGGGGTCGGTCGCCAGCGCGCGGGCAATGCACAACCGCTGCTGCTGGCCGCCGGACAGGTTCGAGGCCAAGTCCTGCAGACGATCCTTGACTTCATCCCACAGCGCGGCGCCGCGCAAGGCGTGCTCGATCTTGTCGTCGAGCACACGGCGATTGGACTCGCCACGCACGCGCAGTCCGTAAGCGACGTTTTCGTAAATCGACTTGGGAAACGGGTTCGGTTTCTGGAAGACCATGCCGACCCGCATGCGCACTTCGATGGGATCGACGTCCGGCGCCAGCAGGTTGGTGTTGTCCGGATAGAAACGGATCTCGCCCTCGTAACGGTTGCCCGGATACAGGTCATGCATCCGGTTGAAACTGCGCAGATAGGTCGATTTGCCGCAACCCGACGGGCCGATCAGCGCGGTGACCCGATTGTCGTAGATTGGCATGTTGATCGACTTGAGCGCCTGCATGCCATTGCTGTAGAAGAAATTGAGATTCTTGGCTTCCGCCTTGAGTTGCTCTTGAGGAGTGGTTTGCACAAAGGGCTCCTGTTTTTTGATTACCACTTGATGTTCTTGCGCATGCGATAGCGCAGCCAGATGGCCAAGCCATTCATCGTCAGCACCATGGCCATCAGCACGAAGCCGGCAGCGGCGGCGTTGATTTCGAAGGCCGGGTCGGGACGCGAGGTCCAGTTGAAGATCTGGATCGGCATGACGGTGAAGGGCGCCATCACCCAGTCGAACAGGCCGGCTGTCGATCCGTCGCCGAGCGTCGAGAACGGTGCCGGCGGCAGGAAGGCGATGAAGGTGAGTGCGCCGATGGTGATGATCGGTGCCGTTTCACCGATGGCGCGGGCGAGACCGATGATCACGCCGGTGAGGATGCCGGGCATCGCGTACGGGATGATGTGATAGCGGCAGGTCTGCCAGCGCGTGGCGCCGACCGCCATCGAGCCTTCGCGGATCATTGCCGGAATGGCGCGGATGGCTTCGCGTGTGGCGACGATGATGATCGGCAGGATCAGCAACGCCAGCGTCAGCCCGGCCGCAA
>CAYUYI010000167.1:0-5288 GCA_964448995.1 uncultured Propionivibrio sp.
CGAGGGCTGCGGGTTGCCACATGGAGATTGCAAGACAGAGTCCGGCAAACACGCCACCAAAAAAGATGCGTCCGGCACGGCCCCAGGCCAGTAACCCCCCCCACTCCCAAGCGGCGATCGCCGCCACAAACGTTACAACCGCGACCCAACCCGCGGGGGGCAGAAAAAGAAGGGCGGAAAGAAAGAGGGCAAGCAGGACAACGGCAGTGAACACCCGTGTCTTAAGCATCGATCTGAACTTTCATGGCGCGTGGTGCGGCACTCTGGATCGATTCATTGATTCCGCCAGTCTTGGAAGACTCCAGTTGCTCGCTGGTCCGACCAAAGCGACGCTCGCGCTGTTGATAGGACGAGACCGCCTTGGCGAACGCAGATGAACCGAATTCAGGCCAGAGCGTCTCGGTAAAATAGAACTCGGTGTAAGCCAGTTGCCAAAGCAGGAAGTTGCTGATGCGTTCTTCGCCTCCGGTGCGTATGAACAAGTCGGGCTCCGGGGCATAATTCATCGACAAATAGGGCGTCAGATCCCCCTCATTCCAGCGCCCTGCCTTTTCGGGGTGTGCTGCGGCCAGTCGGTTGGCTGCCTGCAGGATGTCCCAACGCCCACCATAATTTGCAGCAATGGTCAGCGTCAGTCGATTATTCGTCGACGTCTTGTCTTCGGAGGCACGAATCAGCCGCTGCAGGTCAGCATCGAACCGCGACAAGTCGCCAATGACTTTGAGCCGTACCCCGTTCTCGGCGAGTTTGGTTACCTCCTGTTGCAACGCCTTGACAAAAAGTTGCATCAGCAGCGAAACCTCTTCCTCCGGACGTCGCCAGTTCTCGGAACTGAACGCAAAGAGCGTCAGATAGCCTATCCCGTACTCAAGGCAGTAGCGTACGGCTTCGCGGACTGTTTCCACACCGCGCCGGTGCCCCGCAAAGCGAGGCAGGAAGCGCTTTTTCGCCCAGCGGCCGTTGCCGTCCATGATGATGGCAACATGCTGCGGCATCCGCCCCGCCGCGGGAATATCGCTCGTCGAACTCGTAAACACGGAAAATCAGGGATAACCGACGGAAGGCGCTCAGATCGCCATCAGTTCGGTTTCCTTTTGGGTGAACTGCTTGTCAATTTCGGCGACGTACTTGTCGGTCAGTTTTTGGACTTCGTCTTGTGCGCGGCGCTCGTCATCCTCGGAACATTCCTTGTTCTTAAGGAGATCCTTGAGTGTCGCATTGGCATCGCGGCGCAAGTTACGGATGGCCACGCGAGCATTTTCGCATTCGTGTTTGACCACCTTGATCAGGTCACGACGGCGTTCTTCCGTCAGTGCCGGCATTGGCACACGAATCAACTCGCCTTGTGCCGCAGGATTCAAGCCCAAATCGGAATCGCGAATTGCTTTTTCTATCTTCGGGGCCATGGCCTTTTCCCACGCCTGAACACCCAGTGTGCGCGGATCGATCAACGTAATGTTGGCAACGGTGTTCACCGGAACCATCGAACCGTAATACTCCACCTGAACATGGTCGAGTAACCCCGTGTGAGCACGCCCGGTGCGGACCTTGGCAAGATCGAGGCGAAGTTCCTCCAAGGATCGTTGCATCTTGTGTTCGGCGGTCTTCTTTACATCGGCAATCGACATCACACTCTCCTTCAGCAATGAACCAGGGTGCCTTCATTCTCACCAAGAATGACTCGCTTCAAAGCGCCCGGCTTGAAAATCGAGAATACATTGATGGGCAGTTGCTGGTCGCGACACAAAGCGAACGCCGTCGCATCCATCACCGCGAGGTTCTTCATCATCACCTCGTTAAAGCTGATCTGGTCGTAACGTGTCGCGTGAGGATCCTTCTTTGGATCAGCGGTATAGATCCCATCGACCTTCGTGGCCTTGAGCACGATTTCGGCACCGATTTCGGCGCCACGCAAAGCCGCAGCGGTATCGGTCGTAAAGAACGGATTGCCTGTGCCCCCCGCAAAAATAACCGTCCGCCCTTGCTCCAGACCACGAATGGCACGACCGCGAATATAAGGTTCGACGACTTGTTCGATATTCAGTGCGGACTGAACGCGCGTCGGCATCCCAGCCGTGCGCATGGCATCCTGCAACGCCAGTGCGTTCATTACGGTCGCCAGCATCCCCATGTAGTCAGCCTGAGCGCGATCCATGCCGGTCGCTGCCGGCGCTACGCCACGAAAGATGTTGCCACCACCGATCACCACGCCGACCTGCACCCCCAAATCGACAATGCTCTTCACCTCGGCGACGATTTCCGTGATCGTCTGGCGATTGATCCCGTAGGCATCAGCCCCCATCAGGGCCTCGCCGGAAAGCTTGAGCAGGACGCGTTTGTATTTCGGTACAGAATCGGTCATGGGTCGGTTTACTCCAATTTACTTTTGGGCAGCCGCTGCCTGAGCAGCAACTTCGGCGGCAAAGTCGTTAGTCCGTTTTTCCAGACCTTCGCCAACGATATACAGCGTAAACGAAGCAACGGAGGCGCCCTTCGACTTGAGCAGTTGCTCAATCGTCTGCTTGCCGTCTTCAGCCTTGACGAACACCTGACCCAACAGCGTCACATCCTTGAGGTACTTTTGCACCGTGCCTTCGGCGATCTTTTCCAACATGGCTTCCGGCTTGCCAGCTTCCTTGGCCTTCTCGATCGCGACACGGCGTTCGCTGTCAATCAGCTCAGGCGAAACCCCGGAAGCGTCAAGCGACTTGGGCTTCGAGGCTGCAATGTGCATGGCCAGATCACGACCGAGTTGCTCATCGCCCCCGACGACATCAACCAACACACCGATCTTGGCGCCGCCATGAATATAGGACGCCAGCTTGCCTTTGGCTTCAACGCGGACGAAACGGCGTAACGACATGTTCTCGCCAATCTTGCCGACCAGAGCGGTACGGGCGGTCTCAACCGTCCCCTCGCCCACCGGCAACGCCGACAGGGCGCTCACATCAGCGGGGTTCTTCGTCACGATCAAATCCGCGCAACTCTTCGTCAGCGACAGAAAATCATCGTTCTTGGCCACGAAATCGGTTTCGCAATTGACTTCGATGATTGCACCGGTTTTCCCGTCTTCAGCGATACTGACAGCAACGACACCTTCAGCCGTAATGCGCGTCGCCGCTTTGGTTGCTTTGGAACCCAACTTGATACGCAGAATCTCTTCTGCCTTGGCCATGTCGCCTGCGGCCTCGGACAACGCCTTCTTGCACTCCATCATCGGCGCGTCGGTTTTCTCGCGCAGTTCCTTGACCATGCCTGCGGTAATTTCCGCCATTTCATTCTCTCCAGTTACAGGAACTGGCCGGAAAGGCCAGTTCAAATCAAAACAATCCAGCCAATGCAAACTGTCCGGCACCTGCCGGACAGTTCCGCAATTTGGATTTATTCAGCTTCTTCGACGAAATCGTCTTCGGAAGTCGCAGAAATAATTTCCTCGACGAACTGGCTACGGCCTTCCAGAATCGAATCGGCAACGCCACGCGCATAAAGGCGGATAGCGCTCGACGAGTCGTCGTTGCCCGGAATGACGTAATCGACACCGTCCGGCGAGTGATTGGTATCCACCACGGCGATCACCGGGATCCCCAACTTGTTGGCCTCAGTAATGGCAATCTTGTGGTAGCCGACGTCAATGACGAACAGCGCATCCGGCAGGGTGTTCATTTCCTTGATGCCGCCGATCGACTTCTGCAGCTTCGCCAATTCGCGCGTCGTCATCAGCGCTTCCTTTTTGCCCAGCTTTTCCAAGGAACCATCCTCAACCATGACTTCCATATCCTTCAGGCGCTTGGTCGACTGCTTGATGGTCTTGAAGTTGGTCAGCATGCCGCCCAGCCAGCGCTGATCGACATAGGGTGATCCGGCGCGCGTCGCTTCTTCGGCAATGATCTCACGCGACTGGCGCTTGGTGCCAACAAACAGGATGGTGCCCTTGTTCGAGGACAGTTTGCGTACGAAAGCCATGGCTTCGTTGTACTTGGCCAAGGTCTTTTCGAGGTTGACGATATGGATTTTGCTGCGGGCCCCAAAGATGTACTGCGCCATCTTGGGATTCCAGAAACGGGTCTGATGGCCGAAATGAACACCGGCCTCCAGCATTTGACGCATCGTTGTAGACATACTTTTCTCTTTCATGTCAGGGTTGAACCACCATTCGCCCAGCTACGTCCGGCCATTCCGGCCAAACACCCTTGACGGGCGAATGTGCGTAATTCGTCTGCCATTTCCGGCAGACGCGCATGCCACCATGGCACGCCTTGCTTTTTCCGACAGGCCGTCGGTAAAAACCCGATGATTTTATCACCAGACGCCCGCCAAAGCCACCCGTGAAGGATGTTTCCGTGACCGGGGCGAGCGATCGCAAATTGCCACGCCCCTATCCTTCCTTTATCCTCCTGCCTTTGATCAGCATTCTCGAGCCCCCCCGACCATGAGCATCGTCCTGAAAACTCCCGAAGAAATCGAAAAAATGCGAATCGCCGGCCGGTTGGCTGCCGAAGTGCTTGATTACATCACACCCTTCGTCAAACCCGGCGTTACGACCGGAGAACTGGACCGGCTTTGCCACGACTTCATGGTCAACGTCCAGCAATGTATTCCGGCACCACTGAACTATGCGCCGTCAGGTTATAAACCTTATCCCAAAGCAACCTGCACCTCGGTCAACCATCAGGTTTGTCACGGCGTGCCGGGCGACAAGCAACTGAAGAACGGGGACATCCTCAATATCGACATTACGACCATCAAGAATGGCTACCACGGCGACAGCAGCCGCATGTTCATGGTCGGTGAAGCCTCCATACAAGCCAAGCGGCTGTGCGAAATCACGTTCGAGTGCATGTGGCTTGGCATCGCTCAAGTCCGTCCCGGCGCACGGCTCGGTGATATTGGCCATGCCATTCAGCACTATGCTGAAAAGAGCGGCTATTCGGTCGTGCGTGAATTTTGTGGTCACGGCATCGGGGCGAAATTCCACGAGGAGCCACAGGTTGTTCATTATGGCAAACCGGGCACGGGGGTCGAGCTGAAGGAAAATATGATCTTCACCATCGAGCCGATGATTAACGCCGGCAAGGCCGCCATCCGCGAGCTGGCTGACGGCTGGACCATCGTTACCAAGGACCACAGTCTGTCGGCGCAATGGGAGCACACAATTCTGGTGACAGGCAACGGCTACGAAATACTGACCCTGTCCGACGGCGTGCGTCCCAAACCCGACTGGATCAAGTAGCGCATATGAGCCCTGCCCCGACTCAACGCAGCGAATTATTGTCACGCTACAAGCCCAG
>CAYUYI010000168.1:0-5284 GCA_964448995.1 uncultured Propionivibrio sp.
TTCGGCATCAACGTGTTCAAGGTGCGCGAGGTGATGCGTACGCCGCCGATCACGTCGGCACCGGAGATGCCCTCGTCGGTGGAGGGCATGGTCAGTTTGCGTGGCGCGCTGGTGCCAGTCGTCGATCTCGCCAAGTATGCGGGTGTGGTGACCGATACGCCGCGTTCGATCATGATCGTCACCGAGTATGCGGGGCATACCCAGGGCTTCCTCGTCGAGGCCGTCGATACCATTCTGCGGCTCGACTGGAGCCAGATGAAGGTGCCGCCGGAGATGCTGACTGCGGAAATGGGCGGCTTGGTGACGGCGGTGACCGAACTTGGGGATGGTCGTCTGGTCATGATGATGGACGTTGAGAAAGTGCTGTCCGAGACGACCCACTACGACGAGGAATCCATCTATCGCAACATCAAGCCGCTCGGCGATTCGAAGGTGACAGTCCTGTTCGCCGACGATTCGGTAGTGGCTCGCAGGCAGATCCAGCGTACCCTGGACGCGATGGACGTCAAGTACATCGAGGCGATCAACGGTCGTCACGCCTGGAACGAACTGGAGAAGATCGCCAACTATGCCTTGTCGTCCGGACAGGAAGTGTCGAATCTTGTCAGTTTGGTGCTGACTGACGTGGAAATGCCCGAAATGGACGGTTACATCCTGACCAAAAAGATCAAGTCCGATTCGCGCTTTGCCGGTATTCCGGTGATCATGCATTCGTCGTTGTCCGGGATGTCCAATCAGCAATTGGGCAAATCCGTCGGTGTCGACGAGTACGTAGCCAAGTTCGAACCCCACAAACTCTCCGAAACGCTCAGCCGGCGTTTGCGGGGTGAGCTTCCGGTCGCTCAGGCCAATTCCTGAGCCGGCGGCTGTTCTTGCGGAGTATCGCCATGACGATGGACATAACGGAAAGAAACAAGAACCTGCTGGAGAGCGTTGATGCCAGAACGCGGCTCGCTGGTTCAAACAAGATGGAAATCCTCCTGTTTTCCCTTGGGACACGGGAGACGTTTGGCATCAACGTGTTCAAGGTGCGTGAGGTGGGGCGGACGCCTCACATTACGAAGACGCCGAACATGCCGCGTGGTGTCGAAGGACTGGTTTCGCTGCGCGGCAATGTGATTCCGGTGCTCTCGCTGGTCAGCTTTCTTGATCTCAAAGACAAGCCGACTGAGCGTGGCCAGACGATGATGGTCGCCGAATACTCAAAGCGTACGCTCGGTTTTCTGGTGCATGAGGTCGATCGCATCATCCGCGTTGATTGGGAGAAAGTGCGTGCGCCGGAGAGTGTGCTGTCGTCGAATCAGGGGTTGATCACCGCGATTACCGAACTGGAGAACGGAACACTCGTATCGTTGCTCGACGTCGAACAGATTCTGGCCAATGCGTTCGGTGAGGCGCTGATTGTCGATGTGCCGCGGGCGCAAGTCTCGGAGGATACCGGCGTTTTCTTCGTCGACGATTCGATCGTCGCGCGGCGGAAAATCTCCGAAGTGTTCGACAAACTCGGGGTCAAGCACAAGCACGCAACCAACGGACTGGAAGCCTGGGGACGGTTGCAGGGTTTGGCTGCTCACGCTCAGCAGACGGGAGCGCCGTTGCGGGATGCCGTGCGCCTCATTCTGGTCGATGCCGAAATGCCGGAGATGGATGGCTATGTGCTGACCAAGAATATCAAGGGGGATTCGCGTTTCGAAGGGATTCCAGTGGTGATGCATTCGTCGCTGTCGTCGGAAGCCAATCGTGCCATGGGACAGGCGGTTGGTGTCGATGCGTACGTGGCCAAGTTCGACGCCGAAGTGTTGGCGGACACCTTGCGTCCGTTGCTTGAAAGATAAGAGATGTGTTTCAGGAGTAATGAATAATGGCTGATCCCAAGTTGAGAATTCTGGTCGTCGACGATTTTTCGACTATGCGCCGCATTGTGCGGAACCTGCTCAAGGAGCTGGGTTTCACGAATGTCGACGAGGCGGAAGATGGAGCGATCGCTCTCCAGAAGCTCCAGGCGGGGGGGTTCGAGTTCGTGGTGACGGACTGGAATATGCCCAATCTGGATGGTTTGCAGTTGTTGCAGGCCATTCGCTCGACGCCGTCGCTTGCGCATCTGCCCGTACTGATGATTACTGCAGAGGCCAAGAAAGAGAACATCATCGCCGCCGCTCAGGCCGGCGCAAATGGTTACATCGTCAAGCCGTTTACGGCGGCTACGCTGGCCGAAAAACTGCAGAAAATCTTTGAGAAGATGGGTATCTAGACATGAGTGACGCGAATACCTCAGGGGATTCGAGCGAGCTTGAAGCCCTCTTTGACAGCATTGCGAGCGGCGTGACGCACGCGGTGCCTCCGATCGCGCCGGCACCTGTGCCGCCAGTTGATGTGCCGAATCCACGCCCTTCGTTGATGCAACAGGCTCGCGAAAATGAAGCGATGACCGAGGACTCGGACGAATTACAGGCGTTATTCGATTCAATGACGGCGCCAGCTCAAGTGCCTCAGCCGGCAATGGCGGCGGTCGAGCAATCGGCGCTGGTCAGCGGAGTCGAGGCTGGCGATGTCGCACCGTGGCCGGCTCAGGGTAAAGTTTTCCAGCAGGTTGGCCAGATGGCCCGGCTCCTGCACGACACGCTCGGGAATCTCGGGTTTGACGATTTGCTCAAGACCACCGTGGAGGCTTTGCCAGATGCCAAGGACCGGCTGGCCTATATCGCCAATTTGACCGAGCAGGCGGCGTGCAAAGTTCTCAATGCAACCGATGTCGCGAATCCCTTGCAGGAAGAGCTTGAAGCCGGCGCCGCATTGCTGGCGGCGAAATGGGATCGCTTGTATGCCAATCAGATGGGCGTTGAAGACTTCAAGCTGCTGGCGGCGGAAACGCGCGGATTCTTGAAGAATGCGGTACCGCAACGGACCGGTGCGACCAAAGAGCAATTGATGGAAATCATGATGGCACAGGATTTCCAGGATTTGACGGGGCAGGTCATCAAGAAAGTGGTTTCGGTGGCCCAGGATCTCGAATCGCAGTTGATGGGGGTGCTGATCGAAGTCATGCCGGGAGAGAAACGGACCGAGTCGGTGAATTCACTACTGAACGGGCCGGTGATCAACGCGGCGGGACGGGCAGATGTCGTGGCCAGCCAGCAGCAGGTGGACGACTTGCTCGACAGCTTGGGTTTCTAGGAGGTTCAGCATGAGTGACTTTTCCGGAATGGAAGACCTGCTGCAGGATTTTCTGCAGGAAGCGAACGATCTACTGTCGGACGTTGACAACAAGCTCGTTGATCTGGAACGCGCACCCGACGATCGCCGGTTGCTGAACGATATTTTTCGTGGTTTCCACACGATCAAGGGTGGGGCGGGGTTCCTCAACGCCACCGAACTGGTGTCCTTGTGCCACCTGACGGAAAACCTGTTCGACAAGTTGCGTAATGGCGAGATGGCGCTGTCGCCCGAGTTGATGGATACCATCATGGCGGCAACGCAAGAAGTGCGCGCCATGTTCGGTGAATTGGCGCAGGCGACTCAGCCGCGAGCTTCGCAGACGCATGTGACGGCAGCGCTGAAGGCAGCGCTGGAAGGTGATGCGCATGCCCAGCCGGTTGTCTCGACGCCCACGCCAACGCCTGTCGCGCCGCAGCCGATTCCTGTGCCGGTTCAAGCCGGGACAGCAAGCAACGAACCGGACTGGCCGGCCTTGCACGGTGCCGTGACGGGAGGGGCCGCCACGCCGGCGATCCCGGCGGCGACTGCGCCGCTTGTGCCGGCCACGACGCCGGTGGCTGAGCCGCCAGCACTCGTAACGCCGCATTTCCCGCCAGAAGGGCGGCGCGCAACCGACAAGCCTGGTGCGCTTGCGAGTGGTTCGCCTTCGGGACGGCGTGCCGAGGAGAAGTTCGCAGCGCGTGAATCAACCATCCGAGTTGATACTGCACGTCTGGACCAAGTGCTGAATTTGTCCGGGGAAATCGGGCTGACGAAAAACCGGTTGACCAGTTTGCGTGCGGATATTTTGGCTGGTCGCAACGATTCCGATACCCTGCACGCGCTCGACCAGGCCGTCAGTCAGCTCGATCTGCTGGTGTCTGACCTGCAGAATTCGGTGATGAAGACGCGGATGCAACCCATCGGGCGGTTGTTCCAGAAATATCCGCGGATTGCGCGGGACCTTGCACGGCAATTGGGCAAGGATGTCGAACTGGCGCTGATTGGCGAGGAAACCGAAGTCGACAAGACGATGATTGAAGATCTTGCCGATCCGTTGGTTCACCTCGTGCGGAACGCCGTTGATCATGGCGTCGAGTCGCCGGAAGAGCGCATTGCCGCGGGTAAGCCAGCGAAGAGCGTGGTCCGCTTGGAAGCGCGTCAGGAGGGCGATCATATCGTGCTGATCATCGCCGATGACGGACGGGGTATGAGCCCCGAGCGCATCCGCATGAAGGCGATCGATAAGGGGTTGATCCGCGAGGAAGAGGCGAACACCCTTGATGACCGGCAGAGCCTGAACCTGATTTTCCTGCCTGGTTTCTCGACCAAGACCGAAGCCTCTGCCGTTTCTGGGCGCGGCGTCGGCATGGATGTGGTCAAGACCAACATCCAGAAGCTCAATGGCTCGGTTGAAATCCGCTCGGAGCCGGGTAAGGGGTCGGTGTTCCTCATCTCGTTGCCGCTGACGCTGGCCATCCTGCCGGTTTTGCTGGTTCTGCTAGGTGATCAACCCTTCGCCCTGCCGCTGTCGATGGTTCGCGAAATCCTGCCGATCGACAAGAGCAAGATGCAGGAGGTGGGCGGAAAAGAGACGCTGGTCGTGCGTGGTGAGGTCTTGCCGGTGGTGGCGCTGTCCCGTTTGCTGGGATGGCCGCAGTTGCAGACACCGGAGTACGGCGTCCTCATGCAGACTTCGGAACGCAGCTTCATCCTCTCGGTGGATAGCTTTGCCGGACGCGACGACGCGGTGATCAAATCGCTCGACGATTTCCGACCGCGTGGCGTTGCCGGTGTGACGACCCTATCGAACGGGCAAATCGTGCTGATCCTCGATATGAAGGAATTGCTGGCCGACCTAAATGCCCATATCGACGCGAGCTTGGGTGTCAAACATACAAAATCACTTGAGCTTTCTGCCTAAATAAAAGCGTATTCAATGGGTTAGACAGGGCGCTCCGGCGCCCTGTCTGTTTTTCTATGCCATTCTGGCTTGTTGCATTCGTGCGACTATCCAAGAAACGGTGTAAATAAACGCGCATACATCTTTATTTTATAAAGTTTTTTCTTATAATACGCAGTAATCAAC
>CAYUYI010000169.1:0-5228 GCA_964448995.1 uncultured Propionivibrio sp.
TGGCGAGCGAGCTGAATACGCATATCTCATACAATCGACGATCCATAAATGGTTCGCCCTGTGCCGGTCGCTGGATCAGCAGTTCTCGCCAGGCTTCCGTGGTAAATGACAGGTCCGAAGGCACCGGCAGCAGTTGTGGCGTTCGATCGGGCATTGCCAACAGGGTTTGCAGTGCCGTAATGAGCGCCGTGTCTTCGCTCGTGCTATGCAATTCGATCGTGCGTGCCATGCGGAAAAACAGGTTCCGAAATGACTTGAACGGCTCTGGCAGCAGACTCAGATAGTTGTCGCCGTCATACGCCTGCAGTTTCGTGCAGTTGGCCAGCAGGTCCTGTGCTCCACCTTGATTCGTGACTAACCGGCGGATTTCACGACCGGCATCGGCATCGACCGGGTTGGCCAGTAGCAAGCGAGCGACATCGGCCATGGTGGCTCGGATGGCTTCGTCCTTTTCCCGGAACTGATTGCGTAACGCATCCAGCGCGGCCTTGGCTTGGTGATGAATCTTGGCAATGCGTTGAACGAACATCTCGAGCAGATCGTCGCGCGCCTGGATACGCGCGTCATGGAGGAGGCAGAGCAGGACAACATGACGCTTCAGTGGTGCAAAGCGGCGCAATTCGGAGGCGTCCAATTTTGCTGCCTCGCCGGCAAAGTGCCGCCGCTTGACGTCCGGGAGCCCTTCAAGCACCCCGGGGACATCGACGAGGCGATCGAGCGTGTCGATATGATCGAGCAGGGCTTTGAAATGCCTCTTGGAATCGCGGCGCTCGCCGGGTTTGAGTGTGTTGAAGATGCTCTTGCCACCTGCTGGCACCTCAAGCAGGTCATCTAGTCTGCGGTGGTCGTCTTCCGTCAGGCGCTCTGCGATCCGGGCGAAATAGCGGCGGTTAACGAGCGCACGTAGGCGTCGCGTCAGGCGGTCGAGTGTCGAGAATGCCGGCAGCTCAATATGCTCTTGGGCCAGATGCTCGATGGCGACGTTGATAAGGTCAGATGGATAGTCCAGCACTGCGGCGCGTTCTGCGACTGTTTCCATGACGCCGCGACGTTCGGCGTGGCCGTAAACCCGGACGCCCTGACGGTCGCGGATATCCCGTTGATAGCGTAGCCAGGTGGTATTGGGATCTACGACCGCCGGTTTGAGTTCGCGCCGCAGCTTGAGCGAGGCGCGGACGTGGGCAATCACCGGCACTGGGATTTCGGACCATGCCGGGAAGTAGCCCAGTCGCTGAAAGACCTTGAACATCACCGCGAAAGTGAGGCGATGAGGCAGGCTTTTGGTGAATCGCCGATTGATCCAATCGGCTTCCTCGGGAGTCGGGGTGAACTCGACAATCAGTTCGCGACGTGTCGGGTTTGCGGATAACCGTGGATAGATCGTGCGATCGATCGCTCTCATGGGCGACCTCGCAGGGGTTGCGAACAGCGCAGACCGGCCGAGGGGGACGATCTGTCGTTGCGACGACGAGATCGAATCAGGAAAAGGAGCATCAACAATTCCTTCGGGCAATAGATGTCCGTGCCAGGCGAGCGAATCGCTTGACGGACGGAAGGAAATGCGGGACGCTAAAGACTCAGTTGTGTTCTCTAGAATCTGTCAGGGGCCTGCGTTGGCGCGCGGGCCCCTGTGCATTTCCGGGTCGGAAATATTCGTGGGTGGCGGGTCACGGCATCCGGGGATACCTCCTTGAGGTTCAGTTAGTCGCCGGTCGGCGGGGCAGGGGCACCAATAGGGGCATCGCATGTGGCGAGCCATTGGGCGACTTGGAACGTACGGGCAAAACGCCCACGGCGACCGGGCAGGGAAAACGTCTCGATCGGCAGCTGGCCGCGTTGCGCGGCGACCTGGAAAGCGCGAGCGGTGCGATAGCCCATGCAGCGGGCAAGGGGCAGTCCGCCAATCAGCTCGCCATGGCTTGAAAGCAGGCGTTTCGTCAACGCCTGCGTGTCTGTTTCCGTAAGTGGCATGAAATGCGCATCTGTGCGTGACAAGCGCAGTGAGCCATGCTTTCCTTGCCTGCGCCATGACAAAAAAACCAAGCAAAAATGCCGAGCCACAACCTGTAGGCATTGAAGCGAACCAAGGCGAAATTGAGCCCATTCGGCGCCGAGGCAATGAAGACCGGGTTCACCGCGTGCAAAGCCAAGTCTGGATGGCAATGGCGAAGGCGCACCCGAAGACGCCTGCCGGGCACCAGCAGATGGGGCCGTTTTTCCTGGGCGATACCCAAGATGCTGCGCGCATCTTCGAGCGCATTGAGCACAACGCCTCGGATCCAGGGCTGCCGCGCAAGTCGCTCGGCGATCGAAAGGTCGTGGATATCGTCGCGGCGAAACCGGGATTCGCCTACACGAAGCTAGTGTATGACAGTGATTTCTGGCGCGTGGTGGGGGTAATTCCCATTGCGCCCGATGAGCGCGAAGAAATGATCACTGCCGCGTTCAGGCGCCTCTTCAACGAACGCCCGGAGTATCCCGACTTGCGTGGGCTGTACCGCATCATCTCGAATGTTCGGTTGCCGATTACACCAGTAGCCTATCGCCAAACTGTGCAGCGCTTCGCGCGCACTGCCTCGATTTTCAGCCTGAATCTGCTGTGCCTGTTGTATCGCAGGGCAATCGAGACCGGCGCGCTCCGGGAAATGAAGATTCTCCGCGACGGTATCCAAGTCTGCGTGCGTCGGCTATGCAATCTGAATAGATTCAGCGGGGCTGTGGCGTCATCGCTCCTGTTTCTCATCCGACGGCGGGTTCTCGCCGGACAGATGTCGCTGGAGCATGATCAGGACATGATCTATTGGGCTCGGGATCTGCTGGCCGAATGGGACGAGTGTTGCACGACGGAGAATGAGCGGAAGTGGTTCGAGGATCAGGTCTGGTATGTGGCGTGCATGCTGGAGAACCTAGAAACAGCCGAGGCGTTCATATCGCCCGATGAGTCGCTGGACGAAACGGGCGGCTGGCAATCCGAAGAGGATGTTCGATTGGCGTGCGAGCACAGCGTGCGCGCGGCAATCATGCAAGATCCTATTGGGCGACGGTTGGCCCTGGAATTGCAGCTTGGGAGTTTCTTGCCGGATTCAGAAGGCGCTTAAACGTTGCGCCTTGCCACGCGCATGGCAGAGCAGTACTTCTTCGCTTGGTCGGCTTGTCCAATACAACGCTCCAAGGCCACTCGCCCGTTGGACGATGGCCCGCCCCAACGCGTGTTCTGGAAGTGGGTTCGTCGGTGTGAACGAACAATTCGACCAGACGCCGCTTGCCACCGACGCGGCGCGGCGCTTGAGTTCCTGATAGATGCTGTCCCGTAAGCCGTCGGCTTGCAGGCCGTTTTGCATCGCCACGGAGGCGCCACGACGGACTGCGGCCCAACCGCAGTAGCGCCATTGTGCGATGGTCAGTTGTGCCCCAGGCCCTTCGCGATAGGCAAACGCGAGGTCCTGTGCCCAATCGGCAGCGAACCGGTGTTTCACCAATTGCTGCTCGAAGAATCGCTCCGCTTCTGCCGGCACCAGGTCGGCCCAGAGCCGTAGTCCCACTGCAACAGTGAAATCGGTCTGTTCCAATGCATCGAAGTAGTCTTCGAGGGCTTCCAACAACCGCCCGGGTTCATAGACCGTCCATGCCAATCGCCACTGCAGCCCTTCGATGGGCGTGACGTGCGCATCCGGCATGATCTCCCAACGCGTTTCCGGCCACGGAAGATCGACAATGCCATGTTCCTGCAGCAATGCCATCACGACCAGCGTCATTCTCTTGGTCGGGGCAACCGGCAGCCGGCGCTGCTGACCGGTCAGGAGCGCCCATAAGTAAAGACAGCCCTGCAATCCAAGTTCGTCGACTGTGGCGGGGGCGGGTGATGCCATGGGACCGGGCGGGAGCTCGTTGTGTACAAGCTAAGGATATCTTAGTATCCAAGTTCTGGTCAGTCCGCCATCCTTAAGTCCTTCTTAGGGGAGGGTGGCGGTGACTAGGACGACGCAACACCCGGTATTCGCGCGACGGCTGGCCGAGGCACGGAAACGTGCCGGCTTGTCGCAGCGACAACTGGGGGTACTGGCCGACCTGGATCCGACCGTGGCCTCTCCCCGCATCAACCAATACGAGCGCGGCAAGCACGAGCCCCAGCTCAAGACCGCCAAGCGGCTGGCCGAGGTGTTGGGTATCCCGCCCGCCTTCCTCTATACCGACGACGAGGTGCTGGCAGAGCTCCTGTTGCGCTGGAACGGCCTGACGCTGCGCCAGAAAAAGGATCTGCTCAAGCAGGCCGAATCTGTCGCGCCGACGAGACGGTCGCGCAGGGTCGAATAGGGCGGTTCTTTCACGGTTGCCTGGTTCATCTAAAACGAGCAGCCGCATGGCGTGACGACTCGAACGACAGCAAGGTAAGAGCGTATTGACATATTTCCATAGTACTGGAATATTAGTATTATGAAGAGTGAAGCCGCCGTTTCTGCCTTGAATGCCGTGAGCCACGAAACCCGCCTGGCCGCGTTCCGCGCATTGGTTCAGGCTGGGCCTGACGGACTGGCCGTGGGCGAGCTGCGTGAGCAGCTGGATCTGCCGCCAGCCACGCTGACAGCCCATCTCAACGTATTACGTGCCGCCGCGCTGGTGCATGACGAGCGGGAGGGGCGCGTAATCCGCGTCCGCGCGAATTACCTGCAAATGAACGCACTCATCGCCTACCTCACCGAGAACTGTTGCGCCGGCGCCGTGGAGTGCGGCCCGGTCGCGACCTGCAAACCCAAGAAAACAGGAACCCGCGCATGAACCGCTTCCACGTGCACCTCAACGTCGCCGACCTCGCTGCCAGCATCCGCTTCTATTCCGAGCTGTTCGCGGCGCAGCCGGCCGTGCTCAAGCCCGACTACGCCAAGTGGATGCTCGAGGATCCGCGAGTGAATTTCGCTATCTCCACCACCGGCCGTACACCGGGCATCGACCACCTCGGCTTCCAGGTCGAGAGCGACGAGGCCCTCGCGGCGATCGGCCAGCGTCTCGACGCCGCTGGCGGCACTGTAGTACCAGAGGAAGCGACGATCTGCTGCTACGCGCAATCGGACAAGCTGTGGACCGAAGATCCGCAGGGCACGCGCTGGGAGACCTTCCATACAAAGGGCGAAGCCACGACCTACCACGCGGGCGATGCCGCCTGCGCGACCGATGGCGCCGCGTGCAGCCCGGACGTGGCCTCGATGAAGCCACGCCCGGAACAGGTGAAG
>CAYUYI010000170.1:0-5211 GCA_964448995.1 uncultured Propionivibrio sp.
ACAAGTCAAATTAAGCCGTTCGTGGTGAGCCTGTCGAACCATGAATGGCTTAATTTGACGTTGATTTTTAATCCGCCCCCCTTTGACAAGCTCAGGGCGAACGGACTAAAAATCAACGGATTGAAAGATGTGTGCATACCGTAGCCCTTGAAGGGGAGGAACGTTCTGACTAGCCGAACTTGATGAACATGCGCGAATACGGTTTTTTGAGATTGCCGATGGCCTCTTTCACCTTGGCCACATCCTGTGCAAACAGTGCGGCCTTGAGGTCGGCCACGGACTTCTCGACGGCCTTGAGCAAACCGATAAATTCCTCGTTCTTCAGCAGGCTGGCCGGTGCCTCGCTTTTGAGTCGTTTCGCTAGATAATCCAGCGCACCGGCTTTGGCAGTCAGTTCCAGCAAGCCGTTTTGCGCGGCCAGCATCTTCTCGCCGTCGTCCAGGAAATGTTCCATTTCGGCGTGGTAGGCGTTCATGTGGTCGCTGAACACCACCACCTGATTGCGCCGGCGCAGATCGGCCAGGATGTCGCGCACTTCTTCGAGCGTGTCGTGTGCCTGGGTCAGCTGATTGCGCCCGATCTCCTCGAGCGCCTTGGCGTAGACCTTGTCCACCGCCGCCAGCGCCGAAGCAAAGCCGACATCGCCAGCGTACGGCGCCGGCGGGTTGGCACCGTACTGCTCGCGCATCGCCGCCCAGCCCTGCCGCGCCTGGAGCACGGCCTGACGCGAGTCTTCCGGCGCGTTGTTGTTGGTTTTGAACAGTGCCACGCGGTACGGCACATAGGTTTTCTGCATCGCCTCGGTCACCGGATCGGCGGCGAGGGCCAGACTCCCCACCGACAACAGGGCGAGGGACAGCAACACGGGCTTGAACATAGCGAGACTCCCGGCGTGAGGGGAAAAATCAGAGGATCAGGCCGCGGGCCTTGAGCATGTCGCAACGGTTGCCGCGCGGCGTCATCAGGTTCACGCCCTTTTCCTTGGCGCGCGCTTCCATCACCGTGCGGTGCTCGGTCTGCAGCGTCTTGCACTCGTCGTAGGTCTTGACCGCTCGCATTTTCACTTGCTGCGCGGTGCGCTCTTCCGGCGTCATCAACTGCCAGCCGCGCGCGACGTTCTGTTGGGCCATCATGCCCGGACCCATGCCACCGCGCCCCATGCCATGCATGCCATGCATGCCATGCATGCCATGCATGCCGTGCATGCCGCGCCCGCCACCAGGACCCATGCCCCAGCCGCCGCCCTGCATGCCCGGACCGCCGCCTTGCATACCAGGGCCACCACCCCAGGCGCCCCCCATCCCCGGCCCCATCTGGGCCATCGCCGGCGAGGCCAGCGCCGCCCCGAGCAATACAACCTGAATGACGCGCTTGATGATCAGTGTGCTTTTCATGACGATCTCCTTTTCGTTTCAACCGGATCGGGATCCCGGACGAATCCGTTTCCCCACGACGTCATTTAAAGCCGTGAATGTAAGCCGCGTGTTGCGCCCCGCGACCGTTTTGCATCGTAGCGTTGCAAAACGGCGGTGCGTAACATTGCGTTACAAAGCGCACGCTGGCGCAGAGAAAGAGGGCAGCGATTGTGGGGCGTTGCGCAGGCTGTTTGCCGGGGCTGCATTTTTTCGCGCTTCTGACAGAAGCTGTATTCGTCGACGCCACCGGAAGCAGAAATTGCCGATGCGCCGGGTCGACAAACAACCATGTTATGTCTAGGTTGATAGGAGCAGATCTTTGTCAAAACTGGGAAGAAGATCCTGACATCGACAGGGGGCGGAAATGAAAAAATTGCTGATTGGGTTCGCCATCGGTTTCCAGCTGCTACTTTCCGGTTGTGTTACATCAGGCATCTGGCCTCACGATGAGAGCACAGGCCTTGTCGAGTATTACTGGTACCAACGGCAAATATTCAGTTCCACGGAAGAAGCCGTCAGCACATTCAGGAATCTGTCGCCGTACTTCTACCATGGTCGCAATCCCATGACCATCACCAACATCAGCGTGGACAATTACGGAATGCTCGCCAGTGGAACCTGGTCTGAAGACAGGAGCCAGTGGGTGCCCACCTGGGGTGGCTTTTTCATGGGATCGACCTATGTTCCGACCTACGGCGGGTATGTGCAGAGTTCTTCGGTCGCGCGCCAAGGCTCATTCTCAATATCCTTTAAAGACGTCAAGACGATTCTGCTGGTGCGCTACACCAAGAAAGAAGCGCCATACAACTGGTCGGTGATCATTGCCTATCTCAACAACGCGACACCCGTGGTGTCCTTGATGGTCCGAAGCGAGGGCGAAGCGCGGCGGCTTATTTCAGCGATCGAAACGATGGCCGCCAGAAATGGTTTTGACATGAGCACGGCGGGATTCGATATTCGTGCGCTGACAGCCCAGCAAAGCTCGGAACTGGGCCTGCCTGGCGGCAAGGGAGGATATATCGCGCGCGTCGATAAAGATGGTCCGTTCGATAAAGCCGGATTGCGACCGGGCGACGTCATTCTGAGCATTGACGGCAAGGAACAGCAGGGATCGACCGGCCTGCATCACATGTGGGGTGGCACGAAAGAGTGGGTCGTTCTTCGCCGCGATTATCCAATGGCGCCATTCAAGAAAACCGCTCTCATGATCAATGCCGATGCCGTCATGCTTCCGATGCTGCGCATGAACGGATTCATGTTGGCCCCCAAGGCCCAATCACCTGCCGGTGGAACAGCCAACCGCGGTCACATCGGCGTGGCGATCGAGGCGGTCAGCAAGGGGATGGCGGCGGCGATTGGACTGCCGACGGCCGAAGGCGCGGTGGTCAACTCGGTCGAGAAGGATGGTCCGGCAGACAAAGCCGGGCTGGAAGCCGGTGACGTGATTCTGCTTTTCGATGGCAAGCCGGTACGCAGTTCAAGCGATCTGCCCCGCATGATCGAAAGCACCAAGCCTGGTACTCGGGCCAATTTGCAGGTGTGGCGCAAAGGCGCTCACCGTGAACTTTCAGTGATCGTGGGCGAGGCGGTCAAATAGCGCAGCAAGACCGTTGTCGCAACCATCATGTCAATTCGGCCACAAGCGCTGACTGCAATGCTGAACATCCGCTTCTGACAGCGGCATTTTTCCGCTCAGGTCGCGATCCTGCGTTTGATGCCACGATGACGGGGTAACATTGGGCAATCGAAGTCAACTCAACCGGAACCAAAAGTGAAGCAGCGCGTCTTTACTCCTATCGCACCAACCGAATCGAGCCACACGATGACCTTACGCACAACCGCCAACTTCCAGATTTTCGCCATCGCCCTGTCCTTGTTCTGCGCGGCCAGCCCAGGCGCGCAAGGCGCACCGAAAGCGGAAGCGCTCACGACGATCGAGACGCTCGATGCACCGCGCTACATGGGGCGCTGGTACGAGATCGCGAAATACCCGAATGTGTTCCAGCGAAATTGCATCGGTTTTACCAGCGCCGACTATGCGCCGCTCGCGAACGGCGAGGTCAGCGTCACCAACCGTTGCCGGCAGGAAAACGGCGATACCATCGAGGCGTTGGGCACGGCCCGGCAAGTGGGCGACGCCAGTTCGCCGAAGCTGAAAGTCCGCTTTGCGCCGGCCTGGCTCTCGTGGCTGCCGTGGGTCTGGGGCGATTACTGGGTCATCGACATCGACACCGAGTATCAACTGGTCGCCGTCAGCGAGCCGCAACGCGAGTACCTGTGGATTCTCTCGCGCACGCCAAAGGTACCGAGCGCCGCCTACGAGGCGCTGCTGCAACGCCTCAGCGCCAAGGGGTTTGATCTGCAGAAGCTTGAGGCGACGTTGCAGCAGTGATCAGTCGTCGGGGATAAGACACTACGCGCGGTCGATTTCACCGCAGGTGGCCAATACCCCCGCCAACACCGCCATCCCCTCGTCGATCTCGCCCCGCGTGCTGTTCAGCGCCGGCATGAAACGCAGCAAGTGCGACCGCGGCGCGTTGAGCAGCAGCCCGGCTTCGCGGGCACGCGTGACGATCTCGTTTGCGATATTGCGGCCGAGGTCGAGCGCCAGCAGCAGGCCGTCGCCGCGCACTTCGCCCAAGCCATGGTACGCCGATAGCGCCCGCAACCGGCTCTGGAAATAGTGCCCCGTCTCGCGCGCCTTTTCCAGAAAACCCTCCGCCAGCAGCGCCTTCATCACGGCGAGGCCTGCCGCACACGCCAGGGGATTGCCGCAATAGGTGCCGCCCTGGTCGCCGGGGTCGAAGCACGACACGGCTTTTCGCGCCAGCAGCGCCGAGAGCGGCACGCCGCCGCCGATGCCTTTGCCGAGGGTCATGATGTCCGGCTCGATGCCGAGCGATTCGTAGGCGAAGAGACTGCCCGTCCGGCCGCAGCCGGTCTGCACTTCGTCGACGATCAGCAGCAGCCCTTCGCGCCGGCAGAGCGCCTGCAACTCGGCGGCGAAGGCGCGGGTGGCCGGGATCACGCCGGCCTCGCCCTGGATCGGCTCGAACATCACGGCGACGGTGGTACCGCGGATGAGCGCCTTGACCGAGTCGATGTCGTTGAACACGGCTTTGGGGAAGCCCTCGACCTGCGGTGCGAAGAGCCTGTCCCACCCCGGCTTGCCGCTCGCCGACATCGTCGCCAGCGTGCGCCCGTGGAAGGCATCGCCGAAGGTAATGATCTCGTAGGCCCCGGATTTGAATTTCCGCCCCCAGCGCCGCGCCAGCTTGATCGCCCCCTCATTCGCCTCGGCGCCGGAATTGGCGAAGAAGACCTCGTCGAAAACGCTATGCCGCGTCAGCAGCTCGGCCAGTTCGATGGCCGGGCGATTGAAAAAGGCGGGGCTGGGATTGATCAGCGTCGCCGCCTGCCGCGCCAGCGCGTCGGCGAGTGCCGTTGGCGCATGCCCGAGGCAATTGACCGCCCAGCCCTGCACCCAGTCGAGATAACGCTGGCCGGCCGTGTCGAACAGGTAGCTGCCAGTCCCGCGCTCGAACACCAGCGGCGGACGTGACGTAATGGGCATGATCGAGGAAAAGGCGGAGATCGGTGTATTCATGGTCAATCGCTCCTTGCGCGCACAATCTGTTAACCCTGTTACCCATATTGGCAACCGTGTTTTCCATGAAAAAATGGAGAAGGTTATTTTTAGTCATTCTCCACGCGATCACCATCGATCATTTCTAAGCAATACGTTAGAATGACTTACATGAAATCGCCCGGAAAACTGCCGCCGCTCCCCGCCTTG
>CAYUYI010000171.1:0-5176 GCA_964448995.1 uncultured Propionivibrio sp.
TTGAATTTCTGCACGATCCGCTTCGTTTTGTCGCTGTCGCTGAAGAGATCGTGCGCCGTCAGTGCCATCGCCGTCGCCGCCTGCACCGTCGCCGACCAACCGGCCTCGGGCACGGTGTACTTGAGCATGGCGTCTTCGTGCAGCGCCACGTTCTTCGGCGCGACCTTGAACATGATGTTCACCGTCGGATAGGCATGGCCGACGTTGCCGAGATCAGACGAACCGAGCGGTGCCGGATCGCGAACCACTTCATCCGGCGCGACCCCCGCCTGCTTGATGTTCTTGATCACCAGATCAAGGTACTCGGGCACCATCACCGGCGACAGCAACTCGGTGCGCGGCGGCTTGTATTCCATCGTCGCGCCACTCGCCAGCGCCGCCGCCTTGGCCGTGTTGATCAGCTTGGCATAGGCATCGAGCATGGTTGGCGTATCGAGCGCGCGAGCGGCAAACTCGACCTCGGCCAATGCCGGCACGACGTTAACTGCTTCGCCGCCCTTCTTGATGATGCCGTGGATGCGCACGTCCTGGCGCAGATGCTGGCGCAGCGCGTTGATGCCGTTGAAAGTCTGGATCGCCGCATCGAGCGCGTTGACGCCCTGCTCCGGCGCCGCCGCCGCGTGCGAGGCCTTGCCCTTGAAGACAAAGGTCGCCCGCTTCATGGCCAGCAGCGGCTTCTCGACCGTCCACGAACTGCCAGGATGCGTGATCAGCACGACATCGCTGCCTTCGAAATGTTTGCCTTCGAGCAGGGCGATCTTGCCACCGCCGAGCGACCCCCGCTCCTCATCGGGCGTGCCGATCACCACCAAGCGACCCGGCAAATCCTTCATCACTTTCGACAAACCGGCCGCTGCGAGCAGGCCAGAACCGGAAATCAGGTTGTGACCGCAGGAATGTCCGTTCGGCAGCGCGTCGTATTCCAGCATGATGGTCACCGTCGGTCCCGGCCCCTTGCCTTGCAGTTCGGCGCGGAAAGCGGTCTTCGCCACACCACCCTTGACCAGATCGTCCGGCACTTTCAGATCGCCCTCGACCTTGAATCCCAGCTTGCGCAACTCTTCCATGACCAGTTGCGAACTCTTGAATTCCTGCTGACCCAACTCCTTGAACTCGAAGATTTGCTGTGACACGGCCTTGATCGCACCGGACTGCGACTCGATCGCCGCCAACAGCGATTTCTCGTCAGCCATCCCGCTGACGGCCCAGACCGCCATCATGACCGCCGCACACGTCCGCGCGTGCCTCAAGCCGCCCAATCTTTCCTTGAACATGGTGTAACTCCCTATCGAAAGTAAAAATACCGATATCGGCAATGCACTGCCAACATCGACCAATGCCACCCGGTACATGCAGCCATCCTAGCACCGCCGAACCCCGCCAGGCACGTTAACGCCACCCGAACAGCATGCGGCGCACCAATGTTGTGCTGCGGCACCGACAGCAGGTATTCTTGAAAACGAGGCCGCACTTTCACAACATTGATTCAGACCGAGGAATTCCGATGCCCACCCTGCATGTCGAACTCTTTGCCGGCCGTAGCCAGGAACAGAAGCGCGAACTGGTAGCGGCCCTGACCCAGGAAACCTGCCGCGTTCTTGGCTGCGAGCCTGGCGCGGTGGATATCATCCTGATCGATGTCGAACGCAAAAACTGGGCCACCGGTGGCCGATTGTGGTCAGAGACATCCTGACAACGCAGCAATTGCTGCCCGTTCAATAACCGCGTTCACGATTGACCAGTCCGCTCATCGGCCGCCCTTCGGTGGCCTCGCGCAGCTTCGCCACGATCTGATCGACGGCGATTGTGGGCACGGTATCGGCCGCCACATGCGGCGTCAGGATCACGCGCGGATGGCGCCAGAAGGGGTGCGCCGCCGGCAATGGCTCCTCGGCAAATACGTCGAGCACGGCGAAGCGCAGGTCGCCACTGTCGAGCCGGAACAGAAGCGCCGATTCGTCGACCAATGACCCACGGCCGGCATTGATCAGGGCTGCACCGCACGGCAATAGCGCCAACCGGCGTGCATCGAGCAGATGCCGGGTTTCGTTGGTTGCTGGCAGCACGCAAAACAGCACGTCAGTTTCCCGCAGCACGGTATCGAGCGCTGCCTCCCCATGAACGCACGTCACGCCATCCACACGATGCGCGCTCCGCGACCAACCACGGACGGGATACCCCATCCGTGCCAGATCGCCGGCCACGCGGCGCCCCAGTTCGCCCAGCCCCAGCACGCTGATCCGCACCGATGCGCGCAGACGGGCATCATGCTGTTGCCACACCGCCGCCTGCTGCTGCCGGCGATAGACATCCATCTCGCGCTGATAATGCAGCACGCCATAAAGGCAGTATTCCGTCATTTGCGCCGCCATGCCGGCATCGGTGAGACGGACGATCTCGACGCCTGGCGGCACATCGTCGCGCGCCAGCAGTTTATCGACGCCGGCGCCGAGATTGAAGATCGTCCGCAAATTGCGGAACGGCGCGAAGAAACCCGGTGGCGGCGCCCAGGCAGCAACGTGTGTCACCCCATCCGCATCAACGACCGCAGGCCAGGCCTCGATGTCCCAGCCAGGCAGCGCTGCGCGGAGCAGTTCCCGATAAACACCGCCATGATCGCCCGCAAAAACATACAGCATGTCCATCTCCACGTTATGAACCAACAATTGCCGGCGAACCATCGCTTTCCGGCGCAACCCGGCGAAATCGGGAGGTGGTCGATCGCGACCACCGATCCCTGTCCGATCTCTTGCTCACCCCCCGGGCATCTCCGTAGCGGCTTTCCGGCATTGACCGCCACGGGGAAGGCTAGGATACTTCCAATGTCGATCGAATTACCGTCCGCCGACACCGGTTTCGCCCCGCTCAGTTCCATTTCACTCATTCTCATCAGCCCAGACCGCCATGCTCAACATCGCTCTATTCGGCCCGCCCGGCGCCGGTAAAGGTACCCAGTCGGAATTCCTGATCAAGGAATACAACCTTTTCTACATCTCGACCGGCGATCTGCTGCGAAAGGAAATTGCCAACGGCACAGCGCTCGGCCGGGAGGCCCAGAACATCATTTCGACCGGCGGCCTCGTCTCCGACGAAATCATCGTGCAGATCATCGAAAAGACGATCACCGACCACCCCGAGGCCAACGGTTTTCTCTTCGACGGTTTCCCGCGCACCTACGTGCAGGCTTATATCCTCGAGGGCTTGATGCTCAAGCTCAACACCTCGCTGACCTGCCTGATCAACATCGACCTGCCGGAAGAGATTTGCGTTGAGCGCCTGCTCAATCGCGGCAAGACATCCGGGCGCAGCGACGACAACGAAACCGTGATCCGCAACCGCCTGCGCGAATACAACGAAAAAACACTGCCGGTGCTGCAGTTCTATCGTGAAAAAGACATCTGTTTCAGCGTCAATGGCCTCAACGCCATTGACCGGGTGACCCACGAAATTGAGACCATCATCGCCAACGAACTGCGCAAAAAACCGCTGAACATCCTGCTGTTCGGCTATCCCGGCTCGGGGCGCGATTCGCAAGGCAAGGCGCTGGCCGAACGTTTCGGTCTCGAATTCATCTCGACCAACGAGATGCTCGAACACGAGATCAACAACAACACGCCGATCGGCAAGAAGATCGTCGATCTGTACGAAAACGGCCAGTTGGTCCCGGACGAAATTGTCGTTCAGTTGATCGAGATGAAAATCATCGACGCCAAGAACGTCAAGGGCTTCATCTTCAAAGGCTTTCCGCGCACACTGGTGCAGTCGTACATCCTCGACGGCCTGCTGAAGAAGCGCGGCACCTCGATCTCCATGGCTTTCGAGCTTGAAGTCCCGGTACTTGACCTGGTCAATCGCCTGCATGAACGTGGCAAGACCGAACACAGCATGCCTTACGACGCCAGCACGGCGAAGATCGTGAAGCGGCTGAAGGAACACGAGTCAAAGACGCTTCCGGTCATCGCGCGTTACGACCAATTGCACGGCGTCACCAAGATCGACGGACTCGGCAGCTTCGACGAGATTTTTGCGCGCTTGTGCTCAGAAATCGAGAACGGCGCCAAGCACCTGCGATGAAGATGAGCGGGGCCATCCGACAGCAACTGGCCCCCAACGGTCTGTTGCGTGCCTCGATCAACCTGGGCAACCCGGTATTGGCTCGCCGCGATTCGCCGGAAACGCCTCCCTATGGCGTTTCCATCGACATTGCCCGTGCGCTGGCCAAGCGTCTGGGGGTCACTGTCCGGTTCGTCGTCTTTGACGCCGCCAGCCATTCGGTCGACGCCGTTGCCAACGACCTGGCCGACATCGGCTTTTTCGCCATCGACCCCAAACGTGGTGAGACGATCGCCTTTACCGACGCCTACCTGCACATCGAGGGCTGGTACGCTGTGCACACAGATTCGCCGATCACCACCACCCGTGAGGTCGATCGTCCTGGCAACCGTGTCGCTGTCGGGCGGGGTAGCGCCTACGATCTTTTCCTTTCGCGCGAACTCAAGCAGGCAGACATCATCCGCGCCCCGAATCCGCAGGCCGTGACACCATTGTTTATCGACCAGCACCTGGAAGTCGTCGCCGGCGTCAAACAGCAGCTCGAAATGGACATGCAGCATTTCACCGGCCTGCGCCTTTTGCCGGAACGTTTCATGGTCATCCGCCAGGCGATGGGGTTAGCGCAGCGTCGCGGTGCGGAAGCGCGGGATTTCCTCGCTGCCTTCGTCGAAGACATCAAGGGCAGCGGTTTCGTTGCGCAAGCATTGCAGCGGCATGATATTGGCGGCGCGATCGTCGCCCCGCTGAACGCCTGACCCACCGCCTTCCCAACATCCCTGCCAAGGCCAGCCCGCCGCTGAGATTTCCGGCAACGGCCGAGGCGTTCTTCTACACTGAAGAAGGACACGCCATTGGCGGGAAGGCTCGCGGCCGCCCCGCCGAGGCCCTGATCGAAGACGGAGCCCCCGCGCATGCAACCCCGCCTGCCATCATCGTTCGAAAGAAACCGGACCCGTCTCTGGGTCGGGCTGGCACTCGCCATTCTGATGGTCGTCTTGAGCGCGATTGCCAGTGTCATCCATTTGCGCCACGTCGCAGAGCAGCGGGCCTACACCACGATTCACAACATGGCGCGATCGATCGAGCAGAGCGTCGAAGGCCGCATCGACACGATCGACGTGGT
>CAYUYI010000172.1:0-5153 GCA_964448995.1 uncultured Propionivibrio sp.
GTGTTTGTGGCCCCTGCCGGGTGGCGGTTGACCGAGGTTGTCCAGACCGTTCTTCACGGCGAACGTTCGGAAGTCGTCAAATTGTCGGAGATGGAGTGGAAAACAGCGCTCAATCCGGACATTCTGTCGGTACTCATGGTTTCGCCGGAGCGCATGTCATTGCTGCACCTATCGGCGTATGTCCGTCATCTTTCGGAAAATGCACAGAAGACGCAGCGGTACGAAATCGCTTTATGGAAGAAGCTGGTTTATCCGCTGGCCGCACTGGTGATGGTGGCGTTGGCGCTGCCGTTCGGTTACACCCACAACCGGGTCAGTGGCGTCAGCCTGAAGATTTTTTCGGGGGTCATGATTGGCGTGTTATTCCACATGCTCAACGGACTCTTTTCCAACCTGGGGGCAATTAACAGCTGGTCACCGCTGTTGAGTGCCTTGGCGCCGTCGGCGTTATTCCTGGTCGCAGCGACTGGAATGATCTGGTGGGTCGAGCGACGCTGATCAGCGCTCGCTGATCAATCGTGTTCCGGCGAGACGATCATGCAGGAACTGCCGGTCACGATCGATCAAGGCCCAGGCGATACCGATTCCGCAAAAAAATACCGACGGCCAGCATACAAGGTAACGCAGCAACGCCTGCTGTGGATGTAGTGGCTGGCCATTGTGTGTGACCAAACGGAATCGCCAAGTCTTCATCGGCAGCGTCTGGCGACCATGGCTCCAAGACCAGGTGAAATAGATGAGCAGGGTGACGAAAAGTTGCACCCACAGCACGCACGGTGTCGCCAGTCGATGCGTAAAAGCTGCGATCAGGACGTGCGGCAGCAGCAGGGTTGCGGCAAGCAGAGCGATGATCAGGAGTAGTTCATACGCCATGCTGGCCAGCCGCTTTGGGATTCCGGGGCAGGCGAGATCGTCCGACAACGGCATTACTGCTTTTGCGGCGTTTCCGTGCCGGCAGGTTCAGTAGGCGCAGTGGTGGACGGCGAGGCGGCTGACACCGATGTGTTTATTGGCGTGCCGGGTGGCGTCGCGGTAACAGGGACAGTCAAAGGGGTTAGTGCCGGTAACGGGCGGATGTTTTTTGCCGTAGACTGACCTTCAGCCAGTTGTTTGAGCTTCTCTTTTTCTGCATCCGGGAGACTGGAGTATTCCTCCCACTTTTGCTTGAGCTGCTGTTTTTTCTCCGTGGGTAGCTGACTGGCGGTCTTGAAGTTTTCACGGGCGGCGTTGCGTTCTTCCGGAGACAGCTTGTCCCAGGATTGCATCTGGACCTGGATGCGGCGCTGTTCTTCCGGAGGCATTTCCGAGAAGCGGGCCGCAATACTGATCCACTTCTTCTGGCGGTAATTTTCCATCGCGTCCCAGTCGTCGCTGAGCGGCGCGAGAACGATTCGTTGCGGGATGCTGAGATCGCTCCACTTGGGTTGTGGCGGCGTGGCCATCAGCGCCGGGCTGGACGGCGTCGCCCAGCCCGGAATGGCCATGATGAGGCTGGCAAGCGCTATTGCGGCGAAGCGGCTTGCTTGAGCCATTCGGAGAACCCTTTGTCGGTGAATGCGCTGATCGGGAGCTCGTCGGCCAGCAGGGCGCTATCGATTTCACTCAGTTCGTTGACACGACGATCCGCAACCCAGAACGATGCCATGACAACGCACATTGCCAGGGTTAATGCGGCAACCAATTGTTTGGTACGCAGGTTTTCAAACGGAATGTGGAAGTAGCTGCCGGCTGTGGCCAGAATCGATTGCGACGCCGTTTGCTTTTGACGTGCGAGTGCCATTTGTCGGGCGGCGGCCAGTCGGTCGCTCGTCTCCGGGCGCAGCTCATGCAGGCTCCGATTCAGGTGTTGTCTGACCTTGAAAACGAAATGCAACTCGTTCATAGCGTAATTCCTTTTGCCTTCAATGCATTGGCCAGCGTGTGCGTGGCACGCGAGCAGTGTGTCTTGACGCTGCCTTCTGAGCAGCCCATCGCCGAAGCTGTCTCCGCGACGTCCATGTCTTCCCAGTAACGCATGAGGAAGGCTTCGCGTTGACGTGCCGGCAATAACTTTATTTCTTTTTCAATTATTTCAAGAACTTGAGATTGTTCAAGCTCGCCGTGTGGGGTGTTCGGTGTATAAGACTCAGATTCGACTTCCAGGGTTTCCAGTGGATCGTGTTCTTCTTCGTCATCCGATGAGAACGAGGACAGCAGTGTCGTCCACAATGATCGGACCTTGCTCCGTCGATAATAGTCGCGGATCGCGTTCTGCATGATGCGCTGAAAGAGCATCGGCAACTCTTCAGCCGGCCGGTCGCCATATTTTTCGGCAAGCCGCATCATCGCGTCCTGCACGATGTCAAGGGCTGAATCCTCGTCGCGAACGGCAAATACTGCCTGCTTGAAGGCACGGCGTTCCGTTGCGGCGAGAAAGTCGGAAAGTTCGCGTTGGCTGGCCAGGATGGTGTCCTTGGGGGCTTCAGTCGTTTTTGATCAGCGTCCGCGAGGCGAAACCCGCTCGGCCTTGACCAATCGGTGTCTAGACGATAACGTGACGAGATTTTTCAAGTTTTTCGTATGGCGGGGCGACAGCAATGACAATGATGACCGGTGCTGAGATTGTAATCAGGTGCCTGCAGGAAGAAAAGGTCGACTACGTGTTCGGCTATCCGGGCGGTGCCGTTTTGCATCTCTACGACGAGCTGTTCAAGCAAGATAAGGTCAAGCACGTGTTGGTTCGCCATGAGCAAGCTGCAGTGCATGCGGCGGATGGCCTGTCGCGTTCGACTGGTCAGGTTGGTGTGGCTTTGGTGACATCGGGGCCTGGTGCGACCAATGCCGTGACCGGCATCGCCACGGCGTATATGGATTCGGTTCCGTTGGTGGTGATTACCGGTCAGGTGCCCACCTTTTACATCGGCCAGGATGCTTTTCAGGAAGTCGACTCCGTCGGGATTACTCGCCATTGTGTCAAACACAATTTCCTGATCAAGGATGTGCGCGACATCGCGCTGACGATGAAGAAGGCCTTCTTCATCGCACGGACCGGGCGTCCCGGACCGGTTGTCGTGGATATACCGAAGGATGTCACCGCAGCCAAGTGTCGGTTCGAGTATCCGGCCGAAATCCGGATGCGTTCTTACAACCCGGTGGTTAAAGGGCATCTCGGGCAGATTCGCAAGGCCATGAGCCTGCTGTTGGGGGCCAAGCGACCGGTGATTTACAGCGGCGGCGGTGTCGTGCTTGCCGATGCGGCGGAAAAATTGACCATGCTGGCTCGTCGCCTCGGGTTTCCGATCACCAATACGTTGATGGGACTCGGTGGTTTTCCGGCGACCGATCCGCAATATCTTGGGATGCTGGGCATGCACGGGACGCTCGAAGCCAATCTGGCAATGCAGCATAGCGACGTAATTCTGGCTGTCGGAACGCGGTTCGATGACCGGGTGATCGGCAATCCGGATCACTTTACGTCGCAACCGCGCAAGATTATTCATGTCGATATTGATCCGTCGTCAATTTCCAAGCGGGTACGCGTCGATGTACCGATCGTCGGCTGCGTAGCTGATGTGCTCGACGATATGCTCAAGCTGCTCGATGCTGAACCCGGCAAGCCGGCGATTGGCGAATGGTGGCAGGAGATCGAGGAATGGCGGGCTCGGCAGTGCCTGAAGTACAAGATGGATCAGGAAATCATGCCGCAGTTCGTGATCGAGAAACTGTGCGAGGTGACGGAAGGCAAGGCAATCGTGGCCTCCGATGTTGGTCAGCACCAGATGTGGGCCGCCCAATACTACAAGTTCGATGAGCCGCGGCGTTGGCTCAATTCCGGCGGACTCGGCACCATGGGGGTTGGCCTGCCGTATGCGATGGGCGCTGCATTCGCTCATCCGGATAAGCCGATTGCCTGCATCACTGGCGACGGGTCGATCCAGATGTGTATTCAGGAGTTGTCCACAGCCAATCAGTACGGGTTACCAATCAAGATTCTTTGTCTCAACAACCGCTTTCTTGGCATGGTCCGGCAGTGGCAGGAAATGTTCTACAACGGGCGTTATTCGCATACCTACATGGATTCGTTGCCCGATTTCATCAAGCTGGCTGAGGCCTATGGCCATATTGGCATTCGTGTGGAGCGGCCGGAAGAGGTTGAGCCGGCGCTGCGCAAGGCTTTCGTCGAATACAAGGACCGTACGGTCTTTCTCGATATCCGCACGAGCCGCGAGGCGAATGTGTTTCCGATGGTAGCAGCCGGCAAAGGGTTGTCCGAAATCATTTTGGCGGAAGATCTCTGAGGAAAGGTAACATGCGACACATCATTTCAATCCTGCTGGAAAACGAGAGTGGTGCGCTTTCCCGGGTGGCCGGCCTGTTTTCCGCGCGCGGGTATAATATCGAATCCCTGACGGTGGCGCCGACCGAAGACGCTTCGCTTTCGCGGCTGACCATCGTGACGACGGGCAGTGATGAAATCATCGAACAGATTACCAAGCAACTGAACAAGCTGATCGACGTCGTCAAAGTTGTCGATCTTTCTGAGGCCGCGCATATCGAGCGCGAGCTGATGCTTATCAAGGTCCGCGCTTCTGGCAAGGACCGCGAGGAGATGAAGCGCATGGCGGACATATTCCGGGGGCGCATCATTGACGTTACCGAGTCGACCTACGTGATCGAGCTCACCGGTAGCGGGTCCAAGCTCGATTCCTTTATCCAGGCGATCGATGCGGGACTCATCCTCGAAACCGTGAGGACGGGCGTTAGCGGCATTGGCCGTGGCGACCGCATTTTGAAAGCCTAGTAAGGTGCGCGGGCGATCTCTGTTGCCGGCACTTTTTTCTGTTTGCATTACGAAAGGTGAATCATGAAAGTCTATTACGACAAGGACGCCGACCTTTCCCTGATCAAGGGCAAGAAGGTCACGATCGTTGGTTACGGCTCGCAAGGCCACGCCCACGCCCAGAATCTGACCGACTCCGGCGTCAAGGTGACGGTTGGTTTGCGTAAGGGCGGCGCTTCCTGGAGCAAGGTGGAAAAGGCCGGGCTCAAGGTTGAGGAAGTGGCCAAGGCCGTCAAGGGCGCCGATGTCGTGATGATGCTGCTGCCGGATGAGAACATTCCGGCTGTGTATTACAACGACGTCGAGCCGAACATCAAGAAAGGCGCCGTGCTGG
>CAYUYI010000173.1:0-5128 GCA_964448995.1 uncultured Propionivibrio sp.
AGAGCGTACCGTCCTTGAGTCCGGTCAGCAGGCCACCGCACAAGGTACCGACCAGGATGGCCACGAAGGTTCCGGCTTCGATCAGCGCGTTGCCTCCCACCAGTTCGTCCTCATGCAAATGCTGGGGCAAAATCGCGTATTTGACCGGGCCGAAGAGCGTCGAATGCAAACCCAGCAGAAACAGGCAGCTCATCAACAGATTCAGGCTGTGCCACCAGAATCCGATACCCGCCACGAGCATGATGCTGATTTCCAGCAACTTCACCCAGCGTGCCAGCACCGCCTTGTCGTACTTGTCGGCCAATTGCCCGGCCGTCGCCGAAAACAGGAAAAACGGCAGGATGAAAATGCCGGCGGCCAGGTTCGCGAGAAGTTCGGGCGGCAGGGTCGTCCACTGGGCCGTCTGAAACGTCAGCAGGACAATCAGGGCATTCTTGAACAGGTTGTCGTTGAAGGCCCCGAGGAATTGGGTGGCAAAAAACGGGCCAAAGCGACGTCGGTTGAGCAGGGAAAATTGAGAACTCATGACTGGCCCGCCTGATCCGCTTCTACCATGCATTTCAAAGAGACATAGTCGGTTTTTCCCGAACCAAGCAACGGGATGGCTTCGACCCGACGGATGACCCGGGGTACGGACAATTCGGGAGCACCGATCGCCTTGGCCGCTGCCAGCAAGTGCTCACGCGACAGTTCCGGTGCCGTCGTAAAAAGCACCAGTGCCTCCCCCTTGGCTGCGTCGGCGCGCGTCGTGGCCGCGTGGGCGAAGCCGGGCGCGGCAATCGTGGCATTTCTCTCAACAACTTCGAGCGAAATCATTTCTCCGGCGATTTTGGCAAAGCGCTTGAGACGGCCACGAATATGTAAAAACCCGCCCGCATCCCGTTCGACGATGTCTCCGGTCGAATACCAGCCGGTCCCCTTCGACGCCGGTGGCTGAATGACGCCCGGATTGTCGAACAGCAGGTAGCCTTTCATCACGTTCGGCCCCTTGATGTGCAACGCACCGCCCGACTCAATGCCCGGGATCGGCTCGATCTCGTAATCGATACCTGGCAGCAATTGCCCGACACTACCAATCTGGCAAGCCATCGGCACATTGACCGCCACCACGGGTGCGCACTCTGTCACTCCATACCCCTCCAGAATCCGGATGCCGAATTTCTCGATCCATAAGCGGCGGACATCATCGGACAGTTTTTCCGCCCCGGCCACAACGTAGCGAAGCCGCCCGAAGTCATACGGATGCGCGTACTTGCCGTAGTTGCCAAGGAAGGTTGAGGTGCCGAACAGCACCGTGCAATCCCGGTCATAGACAATTTCCGGGATCACCCGATAATGCAGCGGACTCGGATAGAGAAAGACCTTGCACCCGGACACCAACGGCAGCAACACCCCGCAGGTCAATCCGAAGGAATGGAACAGCGGCAACGCCATCATGAACTTGTCGAGCGGCGTGAAATCAGCTACCGCGCGAATCTGCGCGACGTTGGAAAGCACCGAGGCATGCGAGTGCACCACGCCTTTCGGCTTGCCTTCCGACCCCGAAGTGAACAGCACGATCGCCGGATCATCGGTCTGCTGGGCGGCCGCAGCGCTGGACGGGAACACCGCGTGCCAGAGCACCCACAGTTGATCGGCCACGCCAAGCTGTGCCTTGAAGTCCTCAAGGTAATGAATGGCGATGCCGTCGAGTTGATCGACCACGACAGTCAATCTCGCCTTTTCGATGAAGCCGCGCGAGGCGATGATGTGCTTGATGCCGGCGGCAGTGCAGGCCGCGCGCAGCCCTTCGGCACCCGCCGTGTAATTGAGCAGTGCCGGCACGCGGCGACGCATCGACAAGCCGAGCACCAGCCCGAGCGTCGGCGCGGCGTTGGGCATCAGGACACCGACGATTTCGCCCGGCGTCGTGAACCGGTCGGTCATCCGTGACAATCCGAGGGCCATCTTGAGCAAGGTCCCGTAGGACTCCTCGACCAGCCGCACGTCTTCAACGAGTTTGTAGTGTGCCCCGAACGTCTGCTTGCCATCCAGAAACGCCTCGAACACGGTGCGCTGGGGTCGCGTGGCCACCAGCATGTCGAGCAGGATCTGGCGCATCAGTTCACCTGAACGACGGCGACGCGCCTTGGCCGACGGCAGATCAGGCATCGGAATGAAGCGACGGGGCTGGATCGAGATCGTCACTTTCGGAAACAGTTTGCGGGGATAGACGCCCGCCAACCGGCCGAAATAGCTACGCGCTGCGCCATCGATCCGCACGGGAACAACTGTCGCGCCGGTCTTGGCCGCGACAAAGGCGGCACCATCGTAGACCTTCATCAACGATCCGGTCTTGGTGATTCGCCCTTCTGGAAAGATCACCACCGGTTGCCCGCTCTCGACCAGTTTGACGATCTGCTTCATCGCCAGCGGACTCGTCGAATCGACCGCCAGATGGGGAACGAAGCGCAACAGGAAGGCAAAGAATGGCCGACTGGCAATCTGGGAATGCACGACGAAGATGGCGTCGACCGGAATCATCAGCCCAATGAGCAATCCATCAAGGAAGGACTCGTGGTTGGCCACAATCAACGTGCGTTCATTGTGGAAGACGCCCGCATCCCCGGTCACCTCAATCCGGAACAGTCGCTGCAAGAGCGTTCGAACTATGATTTTGAACACAACGACTCCCCCGCTTCAATCAACAGACCAGGCCTGAACTTGCGATGCCACGGCACAGACGGTGACGAGACGCCGTGCTGGGTCCGTCATCGGGCAACCGATGCACAAGCCGCATGACGATCGTGGCCGCCGCGAGTGTTGCCAACAGATGCTTGAGTGTATGCCCGGTCAATCCGCCACCGAGCCAGGCGGCGATTTGATGATCGTTGACCTCGGCCACTTTGGCGACGACGTATAGTACCAAAGCCCATGCGAATGAAATTCGTTCCGCCTTGGATCTGTCATACAGCCACTGCCAGAGTGGAATGAGGATAATCGGGAGCACTTGCAGGAGCAGATAGGGACGCAAGTCGCCGGCCGACGACTGCTCGGTGTAGTGCCACCATGCGACGCTGAAAATTGCCAGGAGGCCGAGGATCGCGCTCAAAAGATTGCACCGTTTCTGGCGAACATCACTCCACACCCCGGATAACAGGCCACCACAGGCCAGGGCAATCGGCAATCGGTCCCAAACGAGACGGGAGTTGTCCGGGGCCAAATGGTAATACGTTGAACCGAAGGCGGTCAGGCACAAGCCGATCAGGAAAAGGCGGTAGCCCGGCCAGCTGTCCCGCAACGCGGCCTCGTTGCGCGCCGGCGCGAGGTTGATCCAGCCAATGAGGGCCACCAAGGCAAACCCGATGTTGGAGACGACGTCGCCAAAATGCGGAATACCCAGCAACGTCTGCTGGTCGGCAAAATCGTGATAGTGGTCAAGTTGGGCGATCGGGCCATGCCAGAGAGCGGCAGCAGCCAGTCCGAGCGTAACGACGGTGGGAATGTAATAGCGCATCGATTTCATGGAGCACCTCCTGTTGATGGGGTGCGGCCAGAATGCCCGCAGGCGGATAAAACGGATACTATTGTGAGATTAGTATGCTTCTGTAAATCACAAAGAATTAATTATCGATACTTTTTGCCATGAACGAGATTGATCAACTGGTCGCCACACTCAAGCGGCGCCTCAAAATCGAGGGAATGACCTACCGGGATGTCGCCAAGGCAATCGGGATGTCGGAGCCGAGCGTAAAGCGCCTGTTCGCTTCCGGGCGATTCACGCTGGAACGGATTGTCGAGATCAGCCACCTGATTGGTTTCACGCTGGCCGAGCTTGCCCATGAGGCCGCCGTCTCCGAGACTCGCTTGCATACATTGTCCGAAGCGCAAGAAAAAGAGCTAGTTTCAGACCAGAAACTGCTGCTGGTAGCCGTGTGCGTACTGAATCAATGGCGCATTGAGGACATCACCAAGATTTACCGGATCAGCGAGCCCGAGTGCATCCAACGCTTGGCCAAGCTCGACCGCCTGCGCTTGATCACCCTGCTACCGGGAAACCGGATCCGTCTCAATGTCGCCCGCGATTTCGACTGGCGTCCACGTGGTCCCATCCGGATGTTCTTCCTTAGCCACGGGTTGAATGATTTTCTGGCCGGAGATTTTTCGAGGGTAGATGAGTCGCTGTCGTTCTCACACGCCATGCTGACCGAATCCGCGATGGCCAAAATGCTGTCGGAAATCCGGAAACTTCGACAGCGCTTTGCCGAACTCCACGAGGAAAGTCTGGCAACACCACTTTCGAAACGTCACGGCACGGGGATGCTGTTGGCAATCAAAGAGTGGGAAATTCAGGCATTTACTCAACTGCGTCGATAATACGGTCCGCAGCGCGAACAGGGCGCCAAGCTGCGTGTTTCCACATTTTCGGCGAAGGCGCGCAGTCATCTCGGCCGGATTGGATGATAATCATTGCTGTTTTGTTACAGTTGAATCGCTTGATTCCGCGATTAAAACGGCTATAAACCGTAAATCGGAAAATAGTTTATTGACAACAACCTGCGTGCTTCAGGAGGCTCCGAATGGGAAATATCACAATTAGCAAGCGCATCACCCTCATGGTGATCATTTCAATCGTTGCGCTGCTGCTGGTCGGGGCCGTCGGGCTGTTTGTCTCCAATAAGCAGACGAACAGCATCAAGCAGGTCAAGGAAGATAGCCTCGCCAGCATCGAAACACTGGGTGAGGCGCGCCAGGCTTACATGGAATTGCGGGTACTGGTCTATACCCATCTGGTCAATACCGACCCGGCCACGCTCGACTCCCTTGAAACCCGACTCAAGGAATCGTCCGCCAAGATCGACGATCTCCTGAAAAAATACGGCACGCTGATCTCCGATGCGGAAGACCGGAAGATGCTGGAAGCCGATGTCGATTTGATGGCGAAATACCGGGCGCTCATGCTTGATCGTGTCATTCCGCTCTCCAAGCAAAACGACAAGGAAGGCGCGCGCAACATGATCGTCAAGGAGGGCACGGCACTCGGCGCCAGCTTGCGCAAGGCCCTGGGCGATCATATGGAATTCAACAGCAAGCATGCCGACACCTTTAGTCAGCAAGCGCTGGACAGCGCGGCACAGGGCAAGACGCT
>CAYUYI010000174.1:0-1962 GCA_964448995.1 uncultured Propionivibrio sp.
TGATGTGGCGCGAGGTCAATGCCGACGGCACGCTGGCCTACAGCTTCGTCGAGTCGGTCAAAGTTTCGTATCCGTTCTGGGGTATCCGCCTGATGGGCGGCGTGCTGTTCCTGAGCGGCATGCTGATCATGGCCTACAACATGTTCAAGACCATGGCGGGCGGCAAGACCGAGGATGCGCCGGTGCTGTTGCCGGCCGGGCATCACGCGTAACGGGGAGGATGGAGAAAAATGAAACTGACCCATGATTCGATCGAACGCAGTCCCACCCTGCTGATCCTGCTGACCGTGCTGGTCGTCAGCGTTGGCGGCCTGCTCGAAATCGTGCCGCTGTTCTTCCAGAAGTCGACGACCACGCCGGTCGAAGGCTTGAAACCCTACGATGCGGTCCGCCTCTCCGGACGCGACATCTACATCCGCGAAGGCTGTTTCCTCTGCCACTCGCAGATGATCCGTCCGTTCCGCGCGGAAACCGAGCGCTATGGGCATTACTCCGTGGCCGGCGAGTTCGTCTATGACCACCCGTTCCAGTGGGGCTCCAAGCGGACCGGGCCGGACCTGCACCGGGTTGGTGGCCGTTATTCGGATGAGTGGCATCGTGCCCATCTGATCAACCCGCGCGACGTGGTGCCGGAGTCCAACATGCCGGCATTTGGCTGGCTGGCCAAGCAACCCGCCGATGCCGCCGGCGTCGGCGACAAGATGCGCGCCCTGCGCAAGGTGGGCGTGCCCTACAGCGACGAGGAGATCGCCGGCGCGAGCAAGGCCGTCGAAGGTAAAACCGAACTCGATGTGCTGATTGCCTATCTGCAGGGCATGGGCCTCGAACTCAAGGGTGTCAAATAGGCCATGGACATCAACGATCTGCGATCCATTGTCACGGTCGTTTCCTTCGCGACCTTTCTGGGCATCGTCTGGTGGGCGTACGGCGTCAAGGGAAACCGACAGCGCTTCGAGGAAGCGGCCAACCTGCCCTTTACCGATGACGAAGCGGAACTGCGCGAAACCGGGAGCGTTCGCCGCCACGAACAAAGGAAAACATCATGAGCGATTTCGTCAATGAGTTCTGGAACTGGTATGTCATTCTGATCGTTCTGGTCAGCATCGTCGCCTGCGGCGTCTTTCTCTGGTTTCAGAGCATCCACCACCCCGGACACGAGCAGACAACCGACACCACCGGGCATGTCTGGGACGAGACGCTGGCGGAATACAACAACCCGCTGCCGCGCTGGTGGATGTGGCTGTTCTACGTGACCGTGCTCTTCGCCCTGACCTATGTCGTCCTGTATCCCGCGCTCGGACGCTTCCCCGGCATCTGGAACTGGACCTCGACCGGCGCGCACCAGGCCGAAGTCGAGAAGGTCGAAGCGCAGGTCAAGCCGTTGTTCGACAAGTATCTGAAGATGGACCTGAAAGCCGTCGCTGCGGACAAGGAAGCCATGGAAATGGGGGGCCGCCTGTTCCAGACCTATTGCATCCAGTGCCACGGGGCGACCGGGCAGGGCTCGCGCGACAAGGGCTTCCCGAATCTGACCGACAAGGACTGGCAATGGGGCGGCGAACCGGAGCAGATCGTCGAAACGATCAGCAACGGGCGCACCGGGATGATGCCGCCGTATGGCGGCAATCCGGATGCGGTGGGCGGCGAGGCCGGGGCGAAGGAACTGGCGAACTATGTGCGTTCTCTCTCCGGGCTCAAGCACGACACGGCGTTGGCGGCCAAGGGAGAGCAACGCTACAAGGCTGTCTGTTTCGCCTGTCACGGCATGGACGGCAAGGGCCAGCAGGCGCTCGGTGCGCCGAATCTCACCGACAAGGTCTGGCTCTATGGCAGTGCCGAAGCGAAGATCGTCGAGACGATCGTGCAGGGTCGGGCCAACCAGATGCCGGCGTGGAAGGAATTCCTCGGCGAAGGCAAGGTGCATCTGCTGGCGGCCTACGTGCTGAGTTTGAGCGGCGAGAA
>CAYUYI010000174.1:2062-5113 GCA_964448995.1 uncultured Propionivibrio sp.
CGGTAATCAACACCGACGGCCTTTACGAGAAGCGCAAGACAATCTACATGCGCAGCGTCAGCGGGGTGTTCAACAACTGGCGCTGGATCATGGTGGCGTTCACCCAGATCCTGTTCTATGGCGCGTGCTGGCTCGATTGGGGCGGGCGTCAGGCGGTGCTGTTCCATCTTGCCGAGCGCAAGTTCTATATTTTCGGCATGGTTTTCTGGCCGCAGGACGCGATCTATCTGGCGGTGTTGCTGGTGATCTCGGCGTATCTGCTGTTTCTCGTAACGGCCATCGGTGGCCGCCTGTTTTGCGGCTATGCCTGCCCGCAGACGGTCTATACCGAAATCTTCATGTGGATCGAACGCCAGGTCGAAGGCGACCGGCCGGCCCGCATGAAGCTGGACGCGCAGCCGATGTCGGCGCGCAAGTTGCGCATCAAGGTGACCAAACACGCGTTCTGGTTGATCGTGGCGGCGTGGACCGGGTTCACCTTTATCGGCTATTTCACGCCGATCCGCGAACTGGCGGCATCGATTGCCGCGTTCCGTCTTAGCGGGTGGGAGGTTTTCTGGCTGTTCTTCTATTCCGGCTTTCTCTACCTGATGGCCGGTTTCATGCGCGAGCAGATGTGCAAGTATCTATGCCCGTATGCGCGTTTCCAGGGCGTGATGTTCGATCCGGACACGCTGATCATCACCTACGACACCGAGCGTGGCGAGCCGCGTGGCCCCTGGCGCAAGAATGTGGCGGCGAGCGAGAGAACGCTTGGCGATTGTGTCGATTGCGGCCTCTGTGTTCAGGTTTGCCCGACCGGCATCGACATCCGCAATGGCCTGCAGTACGAATGTATCGCCTGCGCGGCCTGCATCGATGCCTGTGATGGCGTCATGGACAAGATTGGCCTGCCGCGCGGGCTGGTGCGTTATTCGACCGAGAACGCGCTGTCGCGGCATTACACGGCGCGGGACATTTTCCGTCACCTGTTGCGAACACGGACGGTGATTTATTCGTCGGTCTTGCTGCTGATCGTGGCTGCGGCGACCTGGAGTCTGGCAACGCGCGTGTCGCTCAAGGTCGATGTCTTGCGCGATCGTTCCATGCTTTACCGCGAAGCTGATGATGAACGTATCGAAAATGCATTCACGCTGCGCGTGATGAATACCGATGAGGCACCGCATCGCTATGCGGTCGGCGTGACCGGAATCGACGGAATCCGCATCGATGGCGAGGCGGTGATCGAGGTGCCGGCCGTGTCGAGCAAATCGGTGACGGTGGTGGCCAGCGTGCCGGACGGCAAGGGCAGAAAAGGTTCGAACCCGATCATGTTCGATATCCGTGCCCAGGATCGTGATGATATTGTCGTGCATGAGAAAGCGAGTTTCTTCCTGCCATGAGTGACCACACCCCCGTCGTACTTCCCTGGTACCGTCATCGCTGGCCATGGTTCCTCATGGCCGGGCCGGCAATTGTCGTGGTGGCTGGCGTCATTACCCTCTGGCTGGCAGTTCGCAGCAACGATGGCCTGGTTGCCGACGATTATTACAAGCAAGGGCTGGCCATCAACCAGACCACGGCACGCGACCAGCAGGCGACCCGTCTCGGTTTGCAGGCTGAGTTGATGATTGGTGGCAGCGGACGCGAGATCCGGGTCATGTTGCGGAGTCAGACGGCCGAGTCGTTGCCGGACTCGTTGCTGCTTCGGGTGATGCACCCGACCCGTTCCGGGGTCGATCAAACGCTCGTTCTGCGCCGTCAGGGTGCCGGTATTTACGCTGCTCAGCTGGAACAGCCGCTGGCCGGGCGCTGGCGGGTTTCGCTGGAGGACGGGCCGCGGGCGTGGCGCCTGACCGGTGAGTGGCCGGTCGAAAAGACGCCGACGCTGCATTTGCCTTAGTTTTCGCGGCAACATCCGCTACCACGGGCTGCGTTGCTGTCCGGATTTCTGGGCGAAATGTTCGGCCAGAAAGTCGACAAAGACACGCACTTTAGCGGCGAGATTCTCCTTGTTGGGATAGACGGCGTAGATGTCGGCGGAGGGGAGTGCGTAGTCCTCCAGCAGTACTTCCAGTTGTCCGGCCCGCACGAACGGTGCCGCATCCCACTCCGATCGCATCATTACACCGAGCCCCTCGATCGCCCAGGCGAGGACGGCCGCTCCATCGTTGCTGCTCAGAGTGCCGCGTACCTTGACCGTCTGCATCTTGCGCGCCTTGGTGAAATGCCATTGGCCGTAGGCGACGTCGTCCTGGCGAACGATCAGGCAATTGTGCTGGGTCAGATCGTTGGGTACGACCGGTCGTGCCCGGGTTTGCAGATAATGCGGCGAAGCAAAAATCCGGCGACGATGGTTCGCCAGCTTGCGTGCCATGACACGGCCGTCGGGCGGTGGTCCAAAGCGGATGCTGACGTCCACGTTGCCTTCGGCCAGACTGACCGGGCGATCGGTCAAGAGCAACTGGATTTCGAGATCGGGATACAACCTCGAAAATCTCGCGATGACCGGAACGATGAAACTGCGACCAAAGCCGAAAGTCGCCTGTACTTTCAATAATCCGACGGGAGCCCCCTGGCTTGTCGAAATGCTGCGTTCCAGATCGTCGATCTCGCCAAGAATCCTGCGCCCTTCGGCGAGATAGATTTCGCCCTCCTGCGTGAGAGCAAGGCGTCTCGTGTTGCGCGCGATGAGCCGAACGCCCAGGCGAGATTCCAATTGGGCCAGCCATTTACTGACGGCCGAGGGAGTGACGTTGAACTCCAGCGCAGCCGCCGACAGGCTGCCGCATTTGACCAGCGTCGAGAAAAAAGCGAGATCGGTCCGTAATTTCATTTTTTCCAAATTGGAATTTATGGTTTGCCAAATATAGTATTTTTTTCTTATTTGGAAAATCGTAAATTGCCCCGGTCACCCGAATGGGTATCGACCGGAGAGGCAAATTGGAAAAAGAAGCAGGGGTTCAGTCGTTGACGGAGACGATGGCCAAGTTTACGGCCTACATCGGCAAGCACTTGCCGACGGATGTCGAGAAGAAGCTTGCCGAATTACGCGCAAAGGAAACCAAGCCG
>CAYUYI010000175.1:0-5101 GCA_964448995.1 uncultured Propionivibrio sp.
CGAGCTTGGCCGCCAGCGCTTCGATCAGTTCGTCTTCGCGGTCGGTCTTGCGGCTATTGCAGATCAGACCGGCCAGACGCACGCTGCCGGAATTGGCATACTTCACGATGCCCTTGGCGATGTTATTGGCGGCATACATGGCCATCATTTCGCCAGAACAAACTATGTAGATCTCCTGCGCCTTGTTCTCGCGAATCGGCATGGCGAATCCGCCGCAGACCACGTCACCGAGCACATCGTAGAAAACGAAGTCGAGATCGTCGTCGTAGGCGCCTTCTTCCTCGAGAAAATTGATGGCGGTGATGACGCCGCGGCCGGCACAGCCAACGCCAGGCTCCGGGCCACCCGACTCGACGCATTTGATACCGCCGTAACCAACGGCCAACACGTCCTCGAGTTCGAGGTCTTCGACCGAACCGGCTTCCGCCGCCAGGTGCATGACTGTATTCTGAGCCTTGCTGTGCAGGATCAGGCGGGTCGAGTCGGCTTTCGGGTCGCAACCGACGATCATCACCTTCTTGCCGGCTTCGGCCAGTGCAGCAACGAGGTTCTGGGTGGTGGTTGACTTACCGATACCACCTTTGCCATAAATAGCGGCTTGACGCAGTTTAGCCATGGTGCAATCTCCTATGTCTGTGTTTCGCTCGGGTGTTAGGAAAATCCCGTGTCCCATGCACGGCTTCGCAAAGTCCGTGCCACCGCCAGAAAACCCACCCAAGCGACTGTAATCAATAAACAATTTGAAACAGACATGGAACCGGATCGCACACTGAAAACCGACAATGACGCAAACGTTTGTCGCGCAGCCGACAACGACAATCCAACGCTGCCGCGCTACGCCCGCCTGCCGGTCAATCGCTGCAACCTGCCGCCCGTCATACTCGGAAGCCTGACGTTTCAGCATCATCCGGCCCCCATCCACCTCGACGGCATCGCAGAATTACATGCCGATCTCTTCCGCCGACTCGACGCCATCACACACCGGGCTGCGCGCGCCGAAGCCTTCCGCGACTACCTGACGGTTCGTTTCTGTCTTGAAAATCTCGAAGAGGCCGGTCTCAGCGAGCGCTCGCAGCGGCGTGCCAAGGCAAACTGGATGCGCGTTCTGCGCGGTTGGAGTTTCGATGCCGACGGCCGCGAAGGCGCCGTGCTCAAGGGTTGGGTCGAATCACGCTTCGGATTGCTCGCGCGATTCCACGGCGAGCCACTGCGCGACTTCTCGGGTAATGCCTATCTGCGCTATCAGGAGATGCGCTCCGCCGGGCTTTACGGCACCAACGCACTTGAATCGCAACTTGACCTGCTTTACGCCTTCAGCCAATACGAACTGCGTCGGCAAGGCGACACCCCACAAAGCATCGAGCTGTTTCGCGGCATCAACCGCATCAACGAGCACGAAGTCCTGAGCAAGAGCGGTCAACGCCAGATCGTACTGTTCAACAACCTGGTGTCTTTCACCGCTTCGCGGGAGCGTGCCAGCGAGTTCGGCGACTATATCCTTTCGACTCGCGTCCCCTGCGCGAAAGTATTCTTCAGCCACGAACTGATCCCCGGCATTCTCAAGGGTGAAGAGGAATATCTGATCATCGGCGGTGTGTACGACGTGACGCTCGGCACACTGTAGCTTTGTCGCAAACGCGACAAACGAAAACGAGCGCGGAGCGAACGGCGAACACGCCGATCGAGGCGTCTTTCATCGCGGTCTAACTCGCTAGGCAAGCCCAAGGTGCGTTTCTTGCGTGGCAATGAAAAACCACCCGAGAAACGCCCATGAACCCCACGCTCCGCCGCATGCTCATCTCCGGACTCCATGACGGCAGCGTCGTTCCGTATCTCGGTCCGGGCGTTCTGACCGACGTCAAGCACGGCAAAACCGGTTTGCCGATGCCGGCCACCAGCGAGCAACTGATTCTGGCGATGAATGGCGGGAAACCGATGGCACCGAAGCTGATGTACGAGTTCTCGCGTGCTGCCATGAACATCGAACTCAAGCGCGGACGGACGGCCGTCACCCGTTTCTTGAATGCCACCTATGCAGATCGCGAGTGGACACCCGCAGCAGTGCACACGTGGTTGAAATCGCTCAATCCCGATTACGTCATCGATATCAATCGCGATACGCAATTGCTCGATCAGCATGCCGGCGTTTCCCACACGCTCATCCTTGGCTGCGCGCGCATTGGCGGCACGGATTATCGCTTCAAGTGCTACGCCTGCGATGGCATGACCTACACACCGGTCACTGCCGAAGCGGCCGATCCGCGCCTGCCGATTCTCTTCAAGCCAATGGGCTGTCCGGTGCCTGAACCGAGCTATATCGCCTCCGACGCCGATTATGTCGATTACATTACAGAACTCATGGGCGGATTCGCCATCCCCGCTTTCGTCAAGGCCCATCGCCGCGGTAAACGCTATCTTCTTCTGGGATTGCGCCTCGATCGCGACACCGAACGCATGGTCCTGGCCGATCTGGTCCACGACGCCAGCGTATCCCCCCGCGGCTGGGCGATGATCGTCAGCCCGACGGCAAAGGAACGGCGTTTTCTCGACCGTCTCGGCTTTGAATTGATTGAGGAAGACTGGAGATCGCTGATCGATCCATCAACACCCGCGCCTGATGCTGGCATTCCCCTCTCACTGCCGGGTCGAGCGCCTTGAGCCATCGCGACGGAATCGAATCCAGACCGTAATGCGCGCCAGCGAGCATGCCGACGATGGCGGCGGTGGTATCGGCATCACCGCCGCGATTGACCGCATCGACCAGGCACGCCTCGAAACTGTCGGTCTGCATCAGCGACTGCAACACCACCTGCATCGTCTCAACGATCCAGCCGCTCGGATTGTCACGCCGCCGCTTGCGATAGGAACACTCAGGATTGGCCGTCACGTAGGGCAGGATGCAGGCGCGATACACCACGCTCAGTGAATCGCCGCGCATGAACCGCTGCACCGCCTGCGCGATGAATCCACAAGCCGCATCCGACACCGGATTGTGGTGCGTCACATGCGCCTGCGCACACACCGCCTCGAGAATCTCCACTTCATCGCGGCCAAACGTGGCCAGGGCCACCGGCAGCACACGCATCGCCGCACCGTTGCCGGCATCGAATTCCGAAGGCTTGGCAACCGGATCACCGCTGCGGCGAAAAGCCACGAGATTGCGGCGGACCGTGTTGCCGATATCCACCGGTTTGCTGCGCATCCAGTCGTCGAAAGCGCGGGCGCACGACAGCGCCCTGACCTCGCCCCCATCTGCCAGAATGGCACGCCCGAGCGCCAGCGCCATGGTCGTGTCGTCGGTCACCTGACCAGGCTTGATATTGAGCCAGCCGCCACCGCGAATCTCGCGATGCACCCCATAGCGCGACTGAATCTCGCGCGGCGTCATGAACTCGACCGTCGCCCCGAGCGCGTCGCCGAGCGCCAAGCCGAGATAGGCTGCTTCCGCGCGCGCCTGAACCAATCCGCTCAGGTGCCCGGTTCCGTGTTCAGGCCGGACGGACGACGACATCGCCCTTCAGCACTTGCGCCTGGCAGGCCAGACGGTGATGGCGCGGCGCGAGATTATCCTTGAGCACTTGATCTTCGAGCGTCGACGGCTGCGCGATGCTCTCGTAACCGGAAACGACTTCGGTCAGGCAGGTGCAGCATTCGCCTTCGCGGCAGCCATAGGTAATGCCGGCACCGACTGTCTCAGAAACCTCGATCAAACGCGTTCCGGCGGGGACCGAAACGGTGACGCCGATATCGGCGAAAGTCACGTTTGCCTTGGGCATGGCTATCCTTTCAGTTCAATGCAAACCGGTTCATTCCTGTACCGGGCAATGCGTGCCATTGGCACCGTGCCGGCAGGCTTCGGGATTACCGACCAGCGGCACGCCGCCGAAGGCTGCCGACAGGCCGATCCACGCGTGAATGGCCGCCGGATTGAAACCTGCGCGGCACACGCCGTCCACCTCCAGCAAAGGGCGATGAATGAGCAGCGGCTGGTCGATCAGCAGGCTCAACACCGACGTCGCGTCCGACGCATCGAACGAATCCGGATCGATTGCACCGCTGCGCACCAGCGGTGCGCTACGATTGAACCACTCCGACACCGGCAACGACTTGAGGAACGGCAGGAGCTGCAAACGCATCCAATCCGTCTTGAGAATATCTTTCGCTACCACCGTATGCCCCGAGGCCTCCAGCAAGGCTTTTTGGAAGGCGTTGCCGGAACATCCGGGCTTTTCATAAAACACCACGACAGCCATCGTTACTCCTGTGTTGTTCCTGATGATCGGCACTCCCCGGGAAAAATCCGGCACGCATTTCCGGCGTGATGCCGGTGAGCGAGCCGGGTGGGTTCAGCGGCAGATTCATCTCATCGACAATTGCCCCTTCGATGGGGCAGATCGACGCACATTGCGGATCATCATAGTGCCCAAGACATTCATCGCACGCCGCGGGGTCGATCACGAAATAGGGCGTCGCCGCGTGGATCGCCGCGCTTGGACACAACGGCTCGCACGCCGAACAATTCACGCAACACTCGACGATACGCAGCGCCATTACGCGGACTCCTTCGCCGACAACGCCGGAGCAAGCCGCCCCTGCACCAACATTTCGTGCCAGACCGCGACCACCGCGTCCTCGATCGGTTCCAGCGCATGCGCCGTATCCGGGCGGATGCCGGCCGCTTCCAGACGCGCCCACGGGTCGATGCCGATGCGCGCACACAGCACCACCTCGCACCCGGCCAGTGCACCAACAATGCGCTCGATTCGCGACTCGCTGTCACCGCAGGTATCGCTGCCGCCACAGTACTTGTCGGTCTTGCGATGGCCAACCAGACGAACGCCGGCCTCGCTGGCCTCATACACGAGGAATTCACGGGCATAACCGAAATGCTCGTTGACCACCCCGGCACCCTTGGTCGCCACGGCCATCAACACCGGCCGACCCCGCGGTTTGCGGCGCGGACGGTGCAATGCGATCACCTGCGAAGCGGATGGCGAGGACGCTTGCGACAACGGGTGCGCGGCCAACGCACGCTTCGCCGCCAATTCGGCTTGCACTTCGGCGCGCAAAGCCAGACGGCGGGCCAGTGCCGCAGCGTGGT